>NZ_JBFAZA010000005.1:288797-352977 GCF_040681595.1 Amycolatopsis sp. NPDC051716
CGTACCGGGGAGCGGCTGCCGGCGGTGGCACTGTGCGAGGCGGGTCGTGAGGTGGCGGCCGCTCGAGCCTGGCCCGGTGGCCGGGGGCGGCGGGCCTGCTCGTCCGGGGAGCGCCTGCCGGCGGAAGCACTGTGCGAGCCGGGTCGCGGCCCCTCGAACCCGCCCCGATGCGATGGCCTGCCCGATCGCGCGCCGTCGGTCACTTCGATCAACTTTTGTCGGTGCCACCCACTAGAAAGGACGGGTGCACGAACCCGCCCTCAGGGCCGCCGCGTTCGGGAGCGATCCGCTGCCCGATCCCGCCGCCGTGCGCGGGGCCGGCAGCCCGCGGGAACGGCTGCTCGCCGCCATCGTCCTCGGCGCCCAGGGCCGGTACGCCGCCGCCGCGACCCTGCTCGATGCCCTCCGGCGCGACAGCGACCCGGTGGTGGCCTCCCTCGCCGCCAGCACCCTCGCGTCGCACCGGCGGCAGCTGGGGGGACACCGGCAGGCCCGCGCGCTCGACGGCGAGGCCTTCGCGAAAGCCGCCCACCTGGATACCGCGCAGGATCCCGACGGCCTCGACGCCGCCGGGGCGAGGGCCGACGCCCTCCTCGGCCTGGCCGCCGACAACCTCGCCCTCGGCCGCCTCGCCGCCGCCCGCAGGCTCGCGGCGCGCGCCGGAACCGGTGCCGCCGGGTGGCGGGCCGGCGTCCGCGGCGGCTGGGTGGGCGCCGAAATCGCCCTCGCCGCAGGTCAGGGCGCCGATGCCGTGCCGCACGCCGAGCGCGCTTTGGAAACCGCGCTCGCGCGGGGCGCGCGGCGGCACGCCGTGAAATCCCGGATTGTGCTGGCCGTGGCCCTGCGGGCCGCCGGGGCTCCCGATCACCGGAAGATTTCGGACGACCTTGTCGGAAATGCAATGGCGGCCGCGGAGGAATGCGAACTCCTTTCACTTTCGTGGCCGGCGGCGCTCGTCGCGGCCGACCTGCGCCCAGGACACGCCGAGGAGTATCGATTCAGAGTGGCGCAGGTGTTGCACGCAGTGTTACGAAGCGCAGATCCTTGCGGGAGGAGGGTTGCGGGGGAATCACCATGGGTCCCGGTCCCGGGTGGTTGAGCCGTCGGAATGGGGTGTTCCGGCATCCGGGCTAAGAAACTTCAAAAAAAGCCACCGGATCGTGTCAAGGTTCGGGCTAAAGCGTCCGATAGGGGAAGAGGAATGTCACCCGGCTGCAGGAAGGAAACCCCGTGACGACGGTCTTGATCTGCGACGACCGACGCAGTGTCCGTGAAGGGCTCACCCGAGTGATGTCCGCGGTCCCTGGGGTCAGTCGCATCGACTGCGTAGCGCACGGTGACGAGCTGCTGGCCCGGTACTCCCGTCAGCCCGTCGACGTCGTGCTGGTCGGGACGCAACGCGCGGTCCCGACGGGTGTCGAAGCCACCCGGCGGCTCGTCTCGGCCAACCCCCAGGCGAACGTCATCGTCTTCGGTGCCCCGGACGACGCGGGCAGCATCGCCGCCGCGATCGCCGGCGGTGCCCGCGGCTACCTCCGCTGGGACGCGTCCCGGCCGGAGCTGGTCGCCGCACTGGCCCACACCCTGGCGAGCACCTCGGTGCCCGCGCCCCGTCAGCCGTCCGACCCGGGCGTCCAGCTGACCGAGCGCGAGCTTCAGGTGCTCCGCGGGATGAGTCAGGGCAAGAGCAACGGCCAGATCGGCCGCGAGCTCTACCTGTCCGAGGACACGGTCAAAACCCACGCTCGGCGGTTGTTCCGCAAGCTGGGCGTGCGCGACCGCGCGCAGGCCGTCGCCCACGGCTTCCGCCGCGGCCTGGTCAGCTGACCTGCCGCTCTCCCCGTTCCTGACACGGCCGGTTCACAGGTGACGACGGGCCAGGGCGCACCGCCCTGGCCCGCACCTATGTGGTCCCCATCACAACTCCGGCGTTCGATGTGGCGGATTTCCGCCTCGCCACGCCGCCCCTCCGGCGGATTTCGTACCCGCACCCGGGCTCGCTCGTTGAATCGGCGACCTCGACCGCGGGTCTGCAGGACGACCCGTAACAACCGGGGCTCCGCCCCGGGCCGGGGGCTCCGCCACCCGGACCCCCGAAAGACGTATTTGAGCGGCTCCGCCCGCGGCGGCGCGCCCGGGTTACACCGCGCGCGCCGGTCCGGAGGGAGCCGACGGTACGGTAGCGGTCACCGGTGCGCGGTGGAGGCGACCACGGGCCGGGTTCTTTGCACACCTACACGTAACACTGGGACTGTTGTCTGCGATGGCCAATGTGGGGGATGGACTGGATGAGCCGGTCGCCGCTGCTGTCGAGGGAGATCCCCAGGCAGTCGAGCGGCTGCTGGCTGCTATCCGTCCACTGGTAGTGCGGTATTGCCGCGCTCGGGTTGGCAGGCAGGAGCGATCGTTCGCTTCGGCGGACGACGTTGCGCAGGAGGTGTGTCTCGCGGTGCTAACGGCATTGCCCTCGTACCGCGATCAAGGCCGCCCGTTTCTGGCCTTCGTCTACGGGATCGCCCAGCACAAGGTGGCCGACGCGCACCGCGCGGCGGCCCGGAACCGGGCCGAGCCGGTGGCCGAGATCCCCGACGAGGTCGAGGGCGGGGTCGGCCCCGAGCAGCGGGCGCTGCAAGGTGAACTGAACGAGCGGATGTCCCAGTTGTTGCAGGTGCTGCCGGACAAGCAGCGGGAGATCGTGGTGTTGCGCGTGGTCGTGGGCCTGTCGGCGGAGGAGACCGCGGACGCGGTCGGTTCCACCCCGGGTGCCGTCCGCGTCGCCCAGCACCGCGCCCTCGCGCGGCTGAGAAAGGTCCTGGCCGCGGAGGAGGTGATCTGAGTGACCGGTCACGAGAAGAGATTCGAGCCGGACGACGTCTTCGGCAGTGGCCTGACCGCGTCGGAGGCGGAGTTCGCCGCCGACCTGTCGGCCGTGCAGGCCGATGACGCACTGCTCGACGCGCTCGGCGGGTCCGACCCGGCACTGGCCGACGGTCTCGGCGACCAGGAGCTCAACGCGTTGCTGGTGGCGTGGCGAAGAGACATCGACAGCGAGCCGCTGGCCGAGCTCGTCGACGTCGACACCGCTGTGCGCACCGTCAGCACCGCCGCTCTCGCGAAGCGGCACGCTTCGAGCGGACGCCGTCGCAGGCTGCTCGTCCCGGTCGCCGCCGCCGCCGCCGTGCTGGCGATCGCGTTCACCGGCACCGGGCTGGCCGCACGCTCCGCGCAGCCCGGCGACACCCTGTGGGGCCTCGCCAAGGTCCTCTACTCCGACCACACCCGTTCCGTCGAGGCGGCCGCGACAGCGAAGCTGGACCTCGAAAAGGCCAACCTCGCCATCGCCGGCGGCAACCTCGACGCCGCCCGCCAGGCCCTCCAGGACGCCCAGGCCGCCCTGACGCAGGTCACCGACGAGGAGAACCGCGACCAGCTGATGGAGCAGCACCGGCAGCTCGCCGCCCAGCTCCAGAACCCCGAAGCGCCGGTCCAGGGCCCGATCCAGACCTCGGTCCCGCCGGTTTCGCCCGGCGCGCCGACGAGCCAGGCGCCGCCGGCCGGGTCGGCGTCGTCCCTCCCGGGCAGCGGCAGCGGCACCACGAGCCTGCCGGGCAGCGCGACCCCGACGCCGACGCCCCCGGCGCCGACCACCACGCCGCCGGCCACCACGACCCCGGCGCCGCCGAGCACCACCGGCGCCACCGGCAACGACCCGGGCACCCCGCGCAGCGAGTCCGCCGGCGGTCAGCCACAGGGCGTCAGCGAAACCCCGTAGAACGGACAGCGAAAAGCCCTGGTGAGGAAACTCACCAGGGCTTTTCCGTGTCTTCGGGGAGTGCGCTCAGTAGGCGCTTTCGTTGGCCGTGACACCGTCGGCGAAGCCGCGGCAGTAGTCCCAGCTCACGTAGTCACCGGGGTTCGGGTCGTAGGCCGGCTCGTGCGGACGCATCCGCCCGTCGGCCAGCAGCTGCTCGAGGCTCGCCCGCAGCAGGTGCCAGTCGTGGTAGTGCGGCTCGTCGCACTCACCGCAGTCGACGACGATCCCGCGGACCCCGCGGGGTTCGAGGAGAGCCTGGTAGACGGCCAGATCCGACAGATCGGCCAGTAGTTCGGTGCGTTCGGAGTCGCTGATCGGCTCGTCCAGCCGGTCCTCGGGGTCTCCGAATGCGCGGGCCGGGTCGTCCGGGTCGTCCGCGAACGGGTCTGGAGGCAGGACATCGTGCGCCACGGCCTGCACGGTACCGGTCGGCCCCGCCGGCCCGCCCACCGCCCGGGGCGGGCGCCGGGCGGCGGATATCATGAGGGGAAGGCTCCGGGTTGCCGCTGATCTTGGATCGAAGACCGGCGACCCCCGCTCATCCCGCGCCAGGAAGGCCCTTCACCCGCATGACCAGCGACGGCATCACCGCCCCCGTTCCGGCCAAGTTCGCCATGCTCGGCCTGACCTTCGACGACGTGCTGCTGCTGCCGGCCGAATCGGACGTCGTGCCGAGCTCCGTCGACACGAGTTCCCGGCTGACCCGGAACATCACCCTCGGCGTCCCGCTGGTGTCCGCGGCGATGGACACCGTCACCGAGGCGCGGATGGCCATCGCCATGGCCCGCCAGGGCGGCATCGGCGTCCTCCAGCGCAACCTGCCGATCGACGAGCAGGCCGCCGCGGTCGAGGTCGTCAAGCGGTCCGAGGCCGGCATGGTCACCGACCCGGTCACCTGCGCCCCCGACGCGACGCTGGCCGAGGTCGACGCCCTGTGCGCGAAGTTCCGCATCTCCGGCGTGCCGGTGACCGACGCGGCCGGGACCCTGGTGGGCATCATCACCAACCGCGACATGCGGTTCGAGGTCGACCACAGCCGCCCGGTGTCCGAGGTCATGACGAAGGCCCCGCTGATCACCGCCCAGGTCGGGGTGTCGGCGGACGCCGCGCTCGGCCTGCTGCGCCGGCACAAGATCGAGAAGCTGCCGATCGTCGACGGCGCGGGCAAGCTCCGCGGGCTGATCACGGTCAAGGACTTCGTGAAGACCGAGCAGTACCCGAAGGCGACGAAGGACCCGGACGGCCGGCTCATCGTCGGTGCCGCGGTCGGCGTGGGCGTCGACGGGCACAAGCGCGCGATGACGCTCGCCGAAGCGGGCGTCGACGTGCTGATGGTCGACACCGCCCACGGGCACTCCCGCGCGGTCGTCGACACGGTCTCGCTGCTGAAGAAGGAGCTGGGAGAGTCGGTCGACATCGTCGGCGGCAACGTCGCGACCCGGGCCGGCGCGCAGGCGCTGGTCGACGCGGGCGCCGACGGCATCAAGGTCGGCGTCGGCCCGGGCTCCATCTGCACCACCCGGATCGTCGCGGGCGTCGGTGTGCCGCAGATCTCGGCGATCTACGAGGCCGACCAGGCCGCGCGGCCGGCGGGCATCCCGGTGATCGGCGACGGCGGCATCCAGTACTCCGGCGACATCGCGAAGGCCATCGCGGCCGGCGCGTCCACGGTGATGCTGGGCAGCCTGCTCGCCGGCACCGCCGAGTCGCCGGGTGACCTGATCCTGGTCGGCGGCAAGCAGTTCAAGGTCTACCGCGGCATGGGCTCGCTGGGTGCGATGCAGTCCCGCGGCCAGGGCAAGTCCTACTCGAAGGACCGCTACGCCCAGGACGACGTGCTCAACGAGGACAAGCTGGTCCCCGAGGGCATCGAGGGCCGGATCCCGTTCCGCGGGCCGCTGTCGAACGTCGTGCACCAGCTGATCGGCGGCCTGCGTGCCGGGATGGGCTACGCGGGTGCCGAGACGATCGCGCAGCTGCAGGAAGCGCAGCTGGTCCGGATCACCGCGGCCGGGCTCAAGGAGAGCCACCCGCACGACATCACGATGACCGTCGAAGCGCCGAACTACACGACCCGCTAGTCCGCCCGTTCGGTCGTTCCGCCCTCGGTCATGGGCCGCCACGATCGGCCCATGACCAGGGACGGACGAAGGCCGGTTTCCCGGCGGACGGTCGCGGCGGTGGCCGTGGCCGCAGCACTCGGACTCGGCGGCGGCCTCACCGCGTCCGCCTCCGAAACCCCGGCGGCGCCGGCCCAGGCGCAGTCGCCCGGAGAGATCTGGAAGCGCACCGAGCTGTTCTTCGGCACGGGCAAGCCGGACGGCACCGAGGTGACCGACAAGGAGTTCGCCGCGTTCTCCGACCGGGAGATCACGCCGGCGTTCCCGGACGGCTTCACCCGGCTCGACGGCAGCGGCCAGTGGCGCGGCGGGTCCGGCACGATCGTGCGGGAGCACACGCACGTGATCGTGCTGCTCTACCCGTTCGCGAACCGGGACGCCGAACGGCGGATCGAAGAGGTCCGCGCCGACTACAAGAAGCAGTTCGACCAGGAGTCCGTACTGCGTTCGGACTCCGTGGAGAAGGTCTCCTTCTGAGTTCTCGTGACCTAGCGTGCTTACGGTAATCGGTCTATCGCCTTGCGTGGCATTCGTGGTGTGCACTAGGACGCATGACGGTCGGCCGGCTCGCCCAAGTGCTGCGCAAAGTGTTCTTCACGGCCGTCGCCCTGGTGTCCCTGATCCTCGGCGGCGTGGTGTGCCTGATGTGCCAGTTGCTCGCCGGCCGGGACGCCCCGGTGTACCGCATCGAGGGACACGTGACGTCCCACACGCGCGGCGCGCTCCCGGTCGGCGGGGACGAGGAGGCGGTGAGCCACACCATCGCGGTCGACGCCGGTGACCGGCACTACCGCGTCACCGCGGTGGACGCCGGCCTGGACCTGCCGGCCGGCCAGCCGGTGACGCTCGACGTGTCGACGGCGGACGGGAGCATCGCCTACCTGCGGGCCGGCGGTGGTGTGGTCGACCTGCGCCCGGGCGTGATCCGGCCGGTGCTGTCGATCGCCGCCAGCCTGCTGGCGTTGGGCGCGGTGTACTTCGGCGCGGTCCGGCTGAACGTCTACCCGCCGGTGGCCACCTGGCTGGCGCTCGCGCTGGGCGCGCTGCTGGCGCCGGTCGCCGTGTTCGTGAGGGTGTGACCGTGCCCGCGCATCCGGTCGTCCCCGCGTTGAGCGCGGCCTTCGCCGGGGCCATGCTGTCCTTCGGGACGTACGGAGTCCTCGACTCGGGCGGACCGGTCGAGCGGGACGAAGCCACCGTCGAGGCGCGAGGCCAGCACGACGACAACCACGTCGGCCACCTGTACGACCTCGTTCTCCGCACCGCGTCGGGCGAGCGCTTCGAGGCCAGCTCGCACGACGCGACCTTCGACCTGGAGCCGGGATTGCCGGTCACCTTGGAAGTCTCCGAGGTCGGGCGGTCGGTGCAGGCCGTGGAGGTGGCCGGCCGCCAGGTGGAGGTCGGGAATTCGCCCGTCGCCGCCGGCGTCTTCGCGGCGCTGGTCGCGGCCATGGCGCTGTTCTTCACGCTGATCTGCGTCACGGAGACGGAACGGCCGAAACTGGCCGCGCTGGGCGCAGCAGCCGGGTTCGTGGCGGGTGTACTGCCCGTGCTCCTGCTGTTCTAACCCCCGTGCGCGGGTCACCCACGCGGCCTAGCGACAATGGGGCACGGCAGATTGTCGTCGGCGGAGGAGGCTTCACGTGCGGGACCTGGTCGAGATCGGGATGGGCCGCACCGCGCGGCGGGCGTATGACCTCGACGACGTCGAGATCGTGCCGTCGCGGCGGACTCGCTCGTCTTCGGTGGTGTCCACCGCCTGGCAGATCGACGCCTACCGCTTCGACCTGCCGCTCGTCACGCACCCGACCGACGCGATCGTCTCGCCCGGCACCGCGGTCGCCGTCGGCGAGCTCGGCGGCTTGGGCGTGCTCAACGCCGAAGGGCTCTGGGCGCGGCACGCGAACGTCGAGGACGCCATCTTCCAGCTGGTCCGCGCGGCCGAGGACCTCGAGGACCCGACCGCGGTCGGCCGCGTGCTGCAGGAGCTGCACGCCGCGCCGATCCGGCTCGACCTGCTGACCGAGGCGATCAAGACGGTCCGCGAGTCCGGCGTCACGGTGGCCGCGCGCGTCAGCCCGCAGCACGCCGCCGAGCTGACCCCGGACCTGATCGCGGCCGGCGTCGAAATCCTCGTCGTCCAGGGCACGATCATCTCCGCCGAGCACGTGGTGCGCGACGCGGAGCCGCTGAACCTCAAGGACTTCATCGGCCGCCTCGACGTGCCGGTGATCGCCGGCGGCGTCAGCGACTACCGCACCGCGATGCACCTCATGCGCACCGGCGCGGCCGGGGTCATCGTCGGCCACGGCTACACGCCGGGCGTGACGAGCACCGACCGCGTGCTCGGCATCGGCGTCCCGATGGCCACCGCGATCATCGACGCCGCGGCCGCCCGCCGCGACTACCTCGACGAGACCGGCGGCCGGTACGTGCACGTGCTCGCGGACGGCGGCATGACGGTGTCGGGCGACATCGCCAAGGCCATCGCGTGCGGCGCGGACGCCGTCATGCTCGGCTCACCGCTGGCCGCCGCCTCCGACGCGCCCGGTCAGGGCTTGTACTGGACGGCGGCCGCGGCGCACCCGTCACTGCCGCGCTCGCGCGTGGCGGCCGGCCCCGATTACGCCGTGGACCTCAAGACCCTGCTGTTCGGGCCGTCGTCGGACGCGGAAGGCGTGGTGAACCTGTTCGGGGCCCTTCGCCGGGCGATGGCGAAGACGGGTTACTCGGACCTCAAGGAGTTCCAGCGGGTCGGGCTCACCGTTCGCCGGTGAGCCGGTCGAGGAACGCGGCGAAGGCGGCCGCGGAGTAGACGAGGATCTGGGGCACCGCTTGCTTGGTGTCCCGGACCCCGACCACGCCGGGGCCGGTGCCGATCTCGACGCAGGCGTTCTCTTCGAAGTGGCTGTGGCTCGACTTGCGCCAACCGGTGAGCGTTCGTGGGCTCATCGTGGTGTCTCCCGCCCTTGTGTCCCGACCGGCGGTGATTCGCCGACGTGGACATCGACCACCGTGGAGATTACCCACTATTGTCGTCGGACAAGCGTGACCGGCGAGTAACTTACCTCTGGTCAGAACGCGGAGGCGGAGTTACGCTCCCAGGTGTGACTGCCAGTAACACCACCACCAGTGCGGGTGGCCCCGACTACGACGTCGTCGTGGTGGGGTCGGGGTTCGGCGGCAGCGTTGCGGCGCTGCGGCTCACCGAGAAGGGCTACCGGGTCGCGGTCGTCGAGGCCGGGCGCCGGTTCGCCGACGACGAGTTCGCGAAGACGTCGTGGGACCTCAAGCGCTACCTGTGGGCGCCGCAGGTCGGCTGCTACGGCATCCAGCGCATCCACATGCTCAACGACGTCATGGTGCTGGCGGGCGCCGGCGTCGGCGGCGGCTCGCTCGTCTACGCGAACACGCTGTACCGGCCGCTCCGGCCGTTCTACCGCGACCGGCAGTGGGCGCACATCACCGACTGGGAGTCCGAGCTCGCCCCGCACTACGACCAGGCGAGCCGCATGCTCGGCGTCGTCACGAACCCGACGATCACCCCGTCGGACGTCGTGATGCGCGAGGTCGCGAAGGACATGGGTGTCGCCGGTTCGTTCCACCCGACGCCGGTCGGCGTCTACTTCGGCAAGCCGGGGGAGAAGGCGGCCGACCCCTACTTCGGCGGCGCCGGCCCCGAGCGCGTCGGCTGCACCGAGTGCGGCTCGTGCATGACCGGCTGCCGGGTCGGCGCGAAGAACACGCTGGTCAAGAACTACCTCTACCTCGCCGAGCAGGACGGCGCGCAGGTCATCCCGCTGACGACCGTGACGTCGGTGAAGCCGATCGACGGCGGCTACGAAGTCAGCCTCAAGAAGACCGGGACGACCTCGAAGAAGTTCCGCACGACGATCACCGCCGAGAAGGTCGTCTTCGCCGCGGGGACCTGGGGCACCCAGAACCTGCTGCACGAGATGAAGGACACCGGCACGCTGCCGCGGCTCTCGCGGCGGCTCGGCGAGCTGACCCGCACGAACTCCGAGGCCATCATCGGCGCGGCCCGGACCGACGTCGACGAAAGCCGGAACTTCAGCCGCGGCGTCGCGATCACCTCGTCCATCCACCCGGACGAGAACACCCACATCGAGCCGGTCCGCTACGGCAAGGGCAGCAACGCGATGAGCCTGCTGCAGACGATCGCGACGGACGGCGCCTCGCCGGTACCGCGCTGGCGGCAGGCCGTCACGTTCATGCTCAAGCACCCGGTCCAGGCGGCGAAGCTGCTCAACGGCTACCGCTGGAGCGAGCGCACGGTGATCCTGCTGGTGATGCAGAGCCTGGACAACTCGATCACGACGTACACCAAGCGCGGGCTGTTCGGCCGCCGCAAGTACACGTCCAAGCAGGGCCACGGCGAGCCGAACCCGAGCTTCATCCCGGCCGGCCACGAGGCCAACGAGCGCACGGCCGAACGCATCGGCGGCATCGCGGGCGGCACCTGGGGCGAGATCTTCGACATCCCGCTGACCGCCCACTTCATCGGCGGCGTCCCGATCGGCGCCACCGCCGACGAAGGGGTGATCGACCCGTACCACCGCGTGTTCGGCTACCCGGGCCTGTCCGTGGTGGACGGCGCGGCGATCACCGCCAACCTCGGCGTGAACCCGTCGCTGACGATCACGGCCCAGGCCGAGCGCGCCTTCTCCTTCTGGCCGAACAAGGGCGAGGAAGACCTGCGACCGGCGCAGGACCTGCCCTACGCGCGGCTGGAGCCGGTCGCGCCGAAGAACCCGGCCGTCCCGGCCGAAGCGCCCGCCGCGCTGCGTCGTTCCTCCTAGGGCCGTTCCTCCTAGACTCGGGGCCGTGACGGCATCCGAGAAGGCACACGCACTGCTCGACGGCATCCGGAAGCTCGACGACGAATGGGCGCGGGCCATCGGTGGCCTCGGCGAACCCGAGCTGCGCGCGCCCAGCGCGTTGCCCGGCTGGTCGCGCGCCCACGTCCTCACGCACGTGGCCCGCAACGCCGACGGCCTGCAGAACCTGCTGGTCTGGGCGAACACCGGCGTCGAGACGCCGATGTACGCCAGCGCCGAGGCACGCGAGCGGGACATCGAAGCCGGCGCCCGGCGCGCGGCCGCCGATCTGCTCGCCGACTTCGTCGCGTCGGCCGGGCGCTTCGAGCAGTACGCCGCCGCGATGCCGGACGACGCCTGGGCGCGTGAAGCCCGCAACCGGCAGGGCGCGCCCGTCACCGGGGCCGTCGTGGCGCGGATGCGGCTGTCCGAACTGACCATCCACCTCGCCGACCTCGACCGCGGTTACGACCTCGACCGCGTGCTGGCGCTGCTCGGCCCGCTCACCGAGGACGTCGTCCAGAACGCCGTCGCCGCGCGCGGCGCCCACCTCCCGGCGCTGCGGCTGGCCGCCGACGGGTTCGAGTGGACGATGGGTGCCGCCCCGAAGACGACCGTCCGCGGGTCGGCCGGGGCGCTGCTGGCCTGGCTCAGCGGGCGCGCCGACGGCGTCGCCCTCGACGGTGACGTGCCCCGGCTCCCCGCCTGGGGGTGACCGCCCCGCTCCGCCCGGTACACACCTCGCGCCCGCTCTACACTGGGCGCTCCCGGCACCGAGGAGTCCGCTGTGGACAGTGCACATGACCAGGGGCGGCCCGGCGTCCGCCGCCGGACGTTCCTGCGGATCGCGGGGGTCTCGGCCGCCGGTGCCGTCGCCGCCGCGTGCGGGCCGGAGAACCCCGCCGCCCCGGTCGCCTCGACCGCTCCGGTGGACACGACGTCGGCCCCGCCGAGCACCCGGCTGCCGACCGGGCCACCGAACTGGGACGACCTGCGCCCCCGGCTGACCGGCAGCCTGCTGCGTCCGGGCGCCGAAAGCTACGACACCGCCAAGCACGGCTTCAACCAGCTGTTCGACGGCAACAACCCGGTCGCCGTCGCGACCGTGGCGAACGCCAAGGACGTCCAGGCCTGCCTGCAGGCGGCCGCCGGACGCGTCGCGATCGCCGCACGCAGCGGCGGCCACAGCTACGCCGGTTACTCGGTGCCGGTGGGCGGGCTGGTCGTCGACGTGGCCGCGCTGAACAAGGTCGACGTCCAGGGCGGCAAAGCCGTGATCGGCGCCGGCGCGAAGCTGGCGGACGTCTACGCCGGGCTGGCGCGGGCCGGGCGCGCGCTGCCCGCCGGGTCGTGTCCCACGGTCGGGATCGCCGGGCTGACCCTCGGCGGCGGCATCGGCGTGCTCGCCCGCAAGTACGGCCTGACCTGCGACCACCTGAGCTCCGCACAGGTCGTCACCGCCGACGGCCGGACGCTCACCGCGTCCGCGAGTTCCGAACCGGACCTGTTCTGGGCGCTGCGCGGCGGGGGCGGCGGCAACTTCGGCATCGTCACCGAGTTCACCTTCGACACCGATCCGGCGCCGCCCGCGCTGACGGTGTTCTCGCTGCGCTTCCCGGCCGGGGCCGCGAGCGGCGTGCTCGCCGCGTGGCAGCAGTGGATCGCCGCGATGCCGCCGGAGCTCTGGGCGAACCTGGTGCTCTCGGGCGGGTCGCCGGTGCAGTGCCGCGTCGGCGGCTGCTACGTCGGAGGCTCGGCCGGGCTCGCCACGCTCCTGAACAACCTGACCGCCAACGCCGGCGCCCGGCCGACGCAGCGCGTGGTGAAGACCCTGGACTACCTCGGCGCCATGAAGTACTTCGAGGGCAGCTCGAACCGCCAGTCGTTCGTCGCCTCCTCGCGGATGATCACCACCCCGGTCGACGCCGCGAAGGTCGTCGCGGTCGCCGACGGCCAGTCGGGCATGGACCTGCTCATCGACGGGCTCGGCGGCGCGGTGGCCGGGCCGGCCAAGGACGCCACCGCGTTCTGGCACCGCGACGCGCTGGCCAGCATCCAGGTCTACGCGCCCGCGACGGCGAAGACCCGGACGAAGGTCACGCAGGCGGTCGGCGACGTCGTCGCGGGACTCGCCGCGGCCGGCGCGGGCGGCGGGTACGTCAACTACATCGACCCGGCCCTGCCCGACTGGAAGGCCGCCTACTACGGCGACAACGCCAAGCGCCTGCAGGACGTCGCGAACAAGTACGACCCCAACAACGTCTTCCGGTTCGGGCAGGGCGTGGTCAGCTAAAGGTCGATGCCGGTGAAGACGGTGACGCGCTCCTCCGTCAGGTCGTGCATCGCGGCGAGCACGCCTTCGCGGCCGACGCCGGAGCCTTTGACGCCGCCGTAGGGCATCTGGTCGGCGCGGTAGGACGGGACGTCACCGATGATCACGCCACCGACCTCCAGCTCGGCCGAGGCGTGGAAGGCCAGCTGGATGTCGGTGGTGAAGACCCCGGCCTGCAGGCCGTACGCCGATGCGTTGACCGACCGGAAGGCCTCGTCCACTCCGTCCACAACGGACACCGCGAGGACCGGGCCGAAGATCTCTTCGGTCCACGCCTTGGTGTCCGGCGGGACGTCGGTGAGCAGTGTCGGGGCGACGGTCGCGCCGTCGCGGGTGCCGCCGGTGAGCACCTTCGCGCCCCCTTCGACGGCTTCGTCGATCCACGCGACGATCCGCTCGGCGGCGGCTTCGTCGACCACCGGGCCGACGTCGGTGGCGCGGTCGTACGGGTCGCCGGTCCGCTGCGCCTCGACGGCTTCCACCAGCGCGGGCACGAACTCCTCGGCCACGGCGGCGTCCACGATCACCCGCTGCACCGCGATGCAGGACTGGCCGGCCTGGTAGTTGCCGAAGGTGGCGATCCGGTGCGCGGCGCCCTCGGGGTCGGGCCAGTCGCGCAGCACGACGGCCGCCGCGTTGCCGCCGAGCTCGAGCACGACGTGCTTGCGCGGCGCGGCGTCCTTGAGCGACCAGCCGACCGGGCCGGAGCCGGTGAACGACACGACCGGCAGCCGCGGGTCGGCGACGAGCGCTTGCGTCTGCTCGTTTCCCAGCGGCAGCACGGAAAAGGCGCCTTCCGGCAGGTCCGTCTCGGCCAGGATCTCGCCGAGGATCAGCGCCGACAACGGCGTCCGCGGGGCCGGCTTGACGATGATCGGCGCACCGATCGCCAGCGACGGCGCGACCTTGTGCGCCACCAGGTTGAGCGGGAAGTTGAACGGCGCGATGCCGAGCACCGGCCCGCGCGGGACACGCCGGGTCAGCGCCAGCCGGGCCTCGCCGGCGGGATCGGTGTCGAGGCGCTGGACTTCGCCGGTGAAGCGGCGGGCTTCCTCGGCGGCGATGCGGAACACCGACACCGCGCGCTTGACCTCGGCTTCGGCCCACTTGAGCGGCTTGCCGTTTTCGGCGGTGATCACCTCGGCGATCTCCTCGGCCCGCGCGGCGAGCACGCGGGAGACGTGGTCGAGTGCGCCCGCGCGCAGGTGCGCGGGGCTGTGCCGGAACTCCTTGGCGACCGCGGCCGCGGCGGCCACCGCGCGTTCGACCTGCTCCGGCCCGGGCACGGCGACCGTGGCGACCTCGCTGCCGTCGTACGGGTGGTGCACGACGAGGGTGGTGGCGCCCGGCTCCGGGCGGCCGGCGATCCAGGCGGGGCGCGGCTCGGGGGTGATCATGTCCATGCGTACCAACGTAATCCGGCCGGGGGTACGACCGCGGGACCCCCACCCGGACGGGTCACGGCTTGAGCACCTTCAGCGCTTCACGGCCGGCCGGTTCCGGTGTGCCGACCGTGACAAACGGCGGAGGTGCGGTGGCGGTGTCGCGCCTAGATTTCGGTCATGACCACTCGCGCGTTCAGTGCCCTCGCCACCGGGCCACGCCGCCCGATCCTCACGGCCGTGGTGTTCGCGGTGACCCTGGCCTGCGGCATCGCGCAGCTGGTGCACCCGCCGCTGTACGACGCGATGCACCGTGACGCCGCCCGCATCGACGCCGGCGAGTGGTACCGCCTGCTGACCGGCATGTTCTTCCAGGACGGCTGGGCGTTCGGCCTGACGTCGAACCTGCTCTGGCTGGCGTTCTTCGGCACGCTCGCCGAGCGCGTGTTCGGCCGCGTGCGCTGGCTCGTCCTGTACTTCGGCTGCGGCCTGTTCGGCCAGGTCGTGAGCTACCTCTGGCTCAACCCGGTCGGCGCGGGCAACTCGATGTGCGTCACCGGCCTGATCGGCGGCCTGGCGGCGGTCGTCATGGTGGCTTCTCGCCGCTACGGCGTGGTGCTGCCGATCCAGTTCCGGGTCATCGCCTTCGCCGCGCCGGTGCTGGCCGTGGTGGACACGCTGGTGCACGACAACCACGGCCTGCCGCTGCTGCTGGGCCTGGCGCTCGGCTTCGCGCTGCTACCGGCTCCGGTAAAGGTCGCGCAGCAGTAGGACTTCGGCGCAGTGGTGGATCAGCTCGCGGTGGATGTGCAGCACCAGCGTCGCCATCGGGTACTCCGCGTACGGCCCCTCGGCCGGTCCGCACGGCCGGGCCAACGCCTCTTCGTCGAGCGACTTCACCCCTTCGACCCACTGCGCGTAGAACTTGTCGAGTTCGGACAGCGCCTCGGCGGCGGTCCCGGGGTAGGGATAGGTGTCGTAGCCGATCGGCGCGCCGCCGAAGTGCGACGCGATCCGCGCGCCCAGCACGCCGACGAGGATGTGGCCGAGCCGCCAGGCGATCGTCGTGACCGGCGGCGGCGTCGGCTCCGGGAAGGCGAAGTCGATGGTGAACGGGCCGGTGCCGGGTTCGTCGTCCGACTTTCTCGGCCGCACGGTCCAGCAGCCCGCGACCGGTTCCCAGAAGTACTCGTCGTCGGTGAGCCCCTCGAGCTTCCGGTGCACCAGGAAGTTCCAGTGGAAGTCGAGCTGATCGGTCAGTTCCTTCGTCCAGTTCACAGCCATACCGGGCACCGTAGGCCCGATCGAGGACAGGGACCGCCCTGAATCCCGGGTGACCCGGCCCACCTGGGACGATGGAGGCCTATCCCACCGTCGCAGGAGGTCCTCAGGTGCCCAACCCCACCGGTCCGGTTCTCGTCGTGGACTTCGGGGCGCAGTACGCGCAGCTGATCGCCCGGCGCGTCCGCGAGGCACAGATCTACTCGGAGGTCGTCCCGCACAGCGCGTCCACCGAAGAGATCCTCGCCAAGAACCCCTCGGCGATCATCCTCTCCGGCGGCCCTTCGAGCGTGTACGCCGAAGGCGCCCCGGGCATGGACCCGAAGCTCACCGAAGCGGGCGTGCCGATGTTCGGCATCTGCTACGGCCACCAGCTGCTGGCCAGCGCGCTCGGCGGGGTCGTCGAGCCGACCGGGGTCCGCGAGTTCGGCCGCACCGAGGTCCGCGTGACCGGTGACGGCGGTGTCCTGCACGCCGGCCTGCCCGCGCACCAGCCCGCGTGGATGAGCCACAACGACAGCGTCACCAAGGCCCCGGAGGGCTCGGTCGTCACGGCGTCTTCGGACGGCGCCGAGGTCGCCGGCTTCGAGGACGTCGAGCGTCGCTTCGCCGGCGTCCAGTACCACCCGGAGGTCGCGCACTCGCCGCACGGCCAGGAGGTGCTGCGCCGGTTCCTGCGCGACATCGCCGGCATCGAGCCGCAGTGGACGACGTCGTCGATCGTCGAGGAGCAGGTCCAGCGGATCAGCGACCAGATCGGCGACGGCCGCGCGATCTGCGGGCTGTCCGGCGGCGTCGACTCCGCCGTCGCGGCCGCGCTCGTACAGCGCGCCATCGGCGACCGGCTGACCTGCGTGTTCGTCGACCACGGCCTGCTGCGGGCGGGCGAGCGCACCCAGGTCGAGCAGGACTTCGTCTCCGCCACCGGGGTCAACCTCGTCACGATCGACGCGCGGGAACGCTTCCTCGACGCGCTGGCCGGCGTCACCGACCCGGAGCAGAAGCGCAAGATCATCGGCCGCGAGTTCATCCGCGTGTTCGAGCAGGCCGAGCGCGACCTCAAGGCCGCGGGCGACTACCGGTTCCTCGTGCAGGGCACGCTGTACCCGGACGTCGTCGAGTCCGGCGGCGGCGAGGGCACGGCGAACATCAAGAGCCACCACAACGTCGGCGGCCTGCCGGACGACCTGCAGTTCGAGCTGGTCGAGCCGCTGCGGCTGCTGTTCAAGGACGAGGTCCGCCGCGTCGGCCTGGAACTGGGGCTGCCCGAGACGATCGTGCAGCGCCAGCCGTTCCCCGGCCCCGGCCTGGGCATCCGGATCATCGGCGCGGTCGACCAGGAGCGGCTCGACACCCTGCGTGCGGCGGACCTGATCGCGCGCGAGGAGCTGACGGCCGCCGGGCTGGACCGCAGCATCTGGCAGTGCCCGGTGGTGCTGCTCGCCGACGTCCGCAGCGTCGGCGTCCAGGGCGACGGCCGGACTTACGGCCACCCGATCGTGCTGCGGCCGGTGTCGTCCGAAGACGCGATGACCGCGGACTGGACGCGCCTGCCCTACGAGGTCCTCGAGCGGATTTCCACGCGCATCACCAACGAGGTCGCGGAGGTCAACCGGGTGGTCTTGGACGTGACGTCCAAGCCGCCGGGCACCATCGAGTGGGAGTGACCTCTCCCCGGACAGGGCTCGAGGCCCCGGCGTGGGATCCGGGGCCTCGAGTGATCCGGCGGGTCAGCGCCGCCGCTTGCTGCCGAACGACGCGGTGAGGAGCAGCAGCCCCACGAAGACCGCACCGCCGGCGACCACCCAGCGGAAGTCGAACGACGGCAGCCAGCTCGCGCCGTCCGAGAGGACGTACGCCGACACCAGCAGGGTCGCGACGCCGAAGATCAGGGTGATGACGTCCACGCCGCCGCGCTTGGCGGGCTGGGTGCCGGCCGGATCGTCGTAGGCGTAAGGGTTCTGGTCAGTCACGCCGCACCTCCACGTCGCCCACGTTGTTCGAGACCTTCAGGGTGATCTTCTGGCCGCCGACGCCGTCGGGGCCGTTGTCCGTGCCGATCAGCGCGGCCTCGCCGACGCCGTCGCTCTTGCGGTTGAAGCACGACGTCTCGCCGGCGCCGGTGTGGCAGTCGAAGGTGACGTCCGCGTTCTCCGGGACGGTCACCGTGGTGTTGCCGGCGCCGTTGGACACGGTCGTCGAGTACGGCGCTCCGGCGGGCAGCTCGGTCAGGTCGAGGTTGATGTCGCCCGCCGCGTGCTGGTACAGCGGCTTGAGCTCGGCCAGCGACTGCGGGGTCGGGCTGATGTCGCCGAGACCACCGCGGACGTCGAAGTTCTTGAACGGCGCCGCCGTCAGGACCAGCCCGGCGATCGCCAGCGGGATCGCGAGCCCGATCAGGCCGCGTCCGCCGCGGGCGAACGCGCCGGCGACCAGGCCGATCCCGACCACGCCGAGCACCAGGCCGACGATGTGCTGCGCGTCGAACCAGGTGGCGCCGTTGAGGCCGGCCAGCACGGCCGCGCCGGCGGTCACCACGGCCAGCGCGAACGTCGCGGAGCCGACCTTCGACCGGGGACGCCGCTGCGGCGCCTGGTACGACGGTGGGGGCGGCGGCGTGGGCCGCGGCTCCGGGGCGGGCGGAGCGTCGGGGAGGTCCCAGCCGGCCGGGTCGGCCGCCAGGGGATCCCAGCCGCGCGCCGGCGAAGGCGCCTCGGCGGTGTCGGTCATGGTGAAGGCTCCGTTTCCGGTGAAGGCCGGGTACGAGGTCCGCGCGGCGACCGGCGCGGGGCGGTTCTCGTGACCGCGGCTGCGGTGCAGCAGGTAGAGCGCGGCGGCGATGAGGGCGCAGCTGATGAGCCCGCCGCCGTCGAACCACGACCCGGTGATCGAGCCCCCGGCGCTGACGACGGTGAGGATCATGAGCACGACGGCGAACGCGGGCGACACCGACGACCGGCCGCGCCCGATCAGGCTTTCGAAGCCGGAGACCTCGTCGCTTTCGCCGGGCAGGAACAACCACCCCAGTAGGTAGAAGGGAACGCCGAAGCCGCCGAAGATCGTCGTGACCACCAAGGCGATCCGCACGACGACGGGATCGATCCCGTACCGCCGCCCGATGGCGGCGGCCACCCCGGCCAGCTTCCGCCCGGAGTGCGGCCGCCGGGGCCGGCTGTTCCAGAAGTCCTTGACGGTCTCCTCGAAGCCGTTCAGGACACCCGGCTTCGGCGACCGGGTTTCGCTCGCACCACTCATACCGAGAAGCATGCGACACCAGCGGCGGCGGGACATCCGGGATGGTCCCTGAGGTTTCCCGGAGGGGACACGGGGCGCAAAATCGCCCTGCAGGCCAAGCGGTACGGCGCCACCTCCGAGGTCACCGGTCCCGGTCTGCCGCAGCAAGGCCACCGGATCAGGGGTTTCCCCGATGGAACCGCACCCCGGTGCGTGTGACCATGGACGGCGTGCAGGAGTCCCTCGACCACGTCACCGCCGAGCAGGCGATCGCCACCACGGAACCGGGCGCGCCCAAGATGTTCCGGCGCCGGTCCGGGCGGGCCATCGCCGGCGTCGCCGGGGGGCTCGCCGATCACCTCGGCGTGCCGGTCGTCTGGGTGCGGACGGCCTTCGCGCTGCTCGCCGCGCTCAACGGCGCCGGGCTGCTCGCCTACGGCCTCCTCTGGGTGTTCGTCCAGCAGCAGTCCGAAGAAGCCGCGGAGCCGCCGACCCAGAAGGAACGCCAGCAGGCGTTCGGGCTGATCGCGCTGGGCGTCGGCCTCGCCGTCGCCAGCGGGACGCTCACCGGGTTCATCAGCGGCTGGGTCGCGGTGCCCCTGGCCGTCGCCATGATCGGTGCCGCGGTCGTCTGGCGCGAGGCCGACGAGTCGCAGCGCCGCCGCTGGAAGGTCGGCGCGAAGGACGGCTTCGCCGGGGCGTTCCTCGGCGGGGGCGGCTGGTCGGCCGCCATCCGGATCGTCGCCGGCGTCGCGCTGGTGATCACCGGCATCGGCGTCGTCGTGCTCCGCAGCGGCAGCCTCGACCAGGTCCAGTTCGCGCTCATCGCCGTCACCGCCACCCTGATCGGGGTCGCCGTGCTGACCGTGCCGTTCTGGCTGCGGCTGGTCCGGGACCTCTCCGACGAGCGCAAGGCCCGCATCCGCACCGACGAACGCGCCGAGATCGCCGCCCACCTGCACGACTCCGTGCTGCAGACCCTCGCGCTGATCCAGAAGCAGAGCGAACAGCCCCGCGAGGTCGCACGGCTGGCCCGCAGCCAGGAGCGCGAGCTGCGCGGCTGGCTCTACGGCCCCAACGGCTACGGCAAGCCCGCCGAGAACGTCGAGGAAGCGACCGGCCAGCTGTCCGAAGCGCTCGCGACGGCGTGCGGCGAGGTCGAGGACACCTTCGCGATCTCGGTCGGCCAGGTCGTCGTCGGCGACGCCGAGCTGGACGAATCGCTGGTGGCGCTCGTCCAGGCCGCGCGGGAGGCCATCGTCAACGCGGCCAAGCACGCCGGCGTCGACGAGGTCAGCGTCTACGCCGAGGTCGAGCCGACGGCGGTGACGGTGTTCGTCCGCGACCGCGGCAAGGGCTTCGACCCCGACCTCGTCCCGGACGACCGCCACGGCCTCGCCGACTCGATCCGCGGCCGGATGACCCGCCACGGCGGCACGTGCAAGGTCCGGACGGCGCCGGGCGAGGGCACCGAGGTGCAGCTCGCCATGCCGGTGAAAGCGGGCAAGGGAGCGGCGTGAGGCGGCTATGCTCGACGACGTGACGGACAACCAGCGTGAACCGGTCAAGGTCTTCCTCGTCGACGACCACGCGCTGTTCCGCGCGGGGGTGCGCACCGAGCTCGACTCGATCACCGACGAGGTCCGCGTGGTCGGCGAGGCCGGTTCGGTCGCCGAAGCGGTGGCCGGCATCGCCCGCACGAAGCCCCAGGTCGTGCTCCTCGACGTCCACATGCCCGACGGCGGCGGCGCCGAAGTGCTGCGCCGGGTCCGCCCGGAGCTGCCGGACGTGGTGTTCCTGGCCCTGTCGGTGTCGGACGCGGCGGAGGACGTCATCGCGGTCATCCGCGCGGGCGCCCGCGGCTACGTGACGAAGACGATCTCGTCGAAGGAGCTGGTCCGCGCGGTGGTCCGCGTCGCGGACGGCGACGCGGTGTTCTCGCCGAGGCTGGCCGGCTTCGTCCTGGACGCGTTCGCCGACCGCCCGGGTTCGGCGCCGATCAACGACCCCGAGCTGGACCTGCTGACGCCGCGCGAGCGGGACGTCCTGCGGCTGCTGGCGCGCGGGTACGCGTACAAGGAAATCGCGTCGGAGCTGTTCATCTCGGTGAAGACGGTGGAGACGCACGTGTCGAGCGTCCTGCGGAAGACCCAGCTTTCGAACCGCTACGAGCTCTCCCGCTGGGCTTCCGACCGCCGTCTCGTCTAGACCCGTTCCATGACCGGCGCCGCCGCCGGCACGCGCTTCGGGAGCCGCGTCAACGCCACGCCGCCGAGCACGACCACCATCCCCGCGATCACCCGCAGGTGCAGCTGCTCGCCGAGGAACACCGCCCCGAGCAGCACCGAAACCACCGGCAGCAGGTACCCGACCACCGAAGCCGCGACCGCGCCCTCGCTGGCCAGCAACTGGTAGTTCAAGGCGAACGCGATCCCCGTCGACCCGATGCCCAGCACCAGCACGGCCAGCAGCGGTCCCGCGGAAACGTGCACCGGCGCGAAACCGCCCGCCGGCAGCGCCAGCACCAGCATCCCGCTGGCCAGCACCATCTGCCCCGCCGAAGTCGCGTACGGCGACACCGCCGGGTCCGACAGGTACTTGCCCTCGTAGACGAACGCGAAGCCGTAGCTCGCCGCCGCCGCGAGGCAGCCCAGCGCGCCCCAGCTCAGCAGGCCCGACGCCTGCCACGGGGCGAAGATCAGCAGGATCCCGCCGAGTCCGAGGACCAGGCCCGCCAGCCGCGCCCCGGTCATCCGCGACGACGTCCCCATCAGTGGCGCGGCGAGCAGCACCCACAGCGGTGTCGTCGAGTTGAGGACGCCGGTGATGCCCGAATCGACCGTCGTCTCGCCGATCGCGAACAGCAGGAACGGCAGCGCGTTGTGGAAGAACGCCGCGACCGCCAGGTGTCCCCACGTCCGGCGGTCGCGTGGCAGCCGGGCCCGCTGCAGGCGGCACAGCACCAGCAGCATGGCGGCGCCGAGCACCAGCCGCGCCAGCACTAGCTGGACCGGCGAGAACATCCCCAAGCCCAGCTTGATCCAAAAGAAGCTCGAGCCCCACATCAGCGCCAGCGCACCGATCCTGAGCAGGGTCTTCGTCTCGCCCACTCCAGTCCTCCTTCGAAATCCGAAGTCAGCCTCACCCCGGCGAGACATAAGGACAAGCGAAATTAACTGCATGAACACTTAAGCCGAGCTGTACGATCGGGGCATGCTCGACGTCCGCCGCATGCAGGTTCTCCGCGCCGTCATCACCAGCGGGTCGATCACCGCCGCGGCCCGCAACCTGGGCTACACCCCGTCCGCGATCAGCCAGCAGCTGTCCACGCTGGAGCGCGAGGCCGGCACCGAACTGCTCGAACGCGTCGGGCGGGGCGTCCGGCCGACGGCGGCGGGTGCGCTGCTGTGCGAACACGCCGAGACGCTCAGCACCGAGCTCGCCAAGGCCGAGGCGGCGCTGACCGAGCTCAAGGAGGGCCGCACCGGCCGCGTCACCATCCGCTACTTCGCCACGGCCGGTGCGTCGCTGGTCCCGCCCGCCATCGCCGCGGTCCGCCGCGAGCACCCCGGCGTGCGCCTCGACCTCAAGCTCGTCGAGCCCGACGACCCGATGGTCGACGTCGAGACGGGCCACGCCGACGTCGCGATCACCGTCTTCCCGCGCCGGACGCCGCCCGCCAAGGGGGTCGAGCTGGTGCACCTGCTGGACGACCCGTACCGGGCCGTGCTGCCGAAGACCCATCCGCTGGCCCGCAAGCGCGTGCTCGACCTGACGGACTTCGCCGAGGAACCCTGGGTCGGCGTCGACGGCCTGCCCGGCATCTGCCGTGACATCCTGGACAGCGCTTGCGCGTCCGCCGGGTTCACGCCGAACGTCGTCGTCGAATCCGAGGACTACCAGACGGCGCAGGGGTTCGTGGCGGCCGGCATCGGCGTCGGCCTGATCCCGGAGCTGGGGCTCGGCGCACAGCACCCCGGCGTCGTCGTCCGCAGGATCCGCAACCCGGAACCCTTCCGCGCGATCCACGCCGCCGTCGCGTCGCGCGCCTGGGGCCAGCCGGCCGTCCGCACGCTGCTGGAAGCCATGCGCGCCGCGACCGCCAAGGTGGCCTAGACGAAGAACAGCTCGGTGACGAGGATGCCGACCAGCACCGCGGCGAGGATCGCGGCCACGGTGACCAGCGTCTTCTTCGACACCGGCAGGTTCCACGCCTCGGCCTGCTGCGCCGCGGCAGCGGGCGGCGGCGCGTACTGCGTCGCCTGAGGAGCCGGCGGCACCGGCGGGATCTGCTGAGTCGCCCCCTGCGCGTAGCCGGGCGGCGGCGTCATCGGGTACTGCGGCTGGAACTGCGGGCCCGACGGCGCCATCGGCGGCCCCTGGGGCGGCATCGGCGGGGCGCCCTGCGGGTTCGGCCAGCCGACGGGCATGGTCGGCATCGCCGGCGCGGTCGGCGGGATGAACGCCGTTTCGCGGCCTTCGGTGATCGCCTTCAGCGAGTGGACGGTGTCCGCCATCGTCGGGCGGGTGGTCGGGTCCGCGCGCAGCATCTTGCGCAGCGCCTCGGTCAGGACGCCCGAGTTCTGCGGCGGGCGTTCGGACGACAGGCCGTCGTCCCCGAACGGCGGCACGCCCTCCACGGAGGTGTAGAGCGTCGCGCCGAGGGAGAAGACGTCCGCCGCCGGCGTGCCCGGCAGCCCGCGGGCGACCTCGGGCGCCACGTACGCCGGGCTCGGCCCGCCGCCGCTGATGCCGATGTCGGTGAGCTTGACGCCGCCGTCGTCGGCCAGCAGCACCGTGCCCGGCTCGAGGGTGCGGTGCACGAACCCGGCCCCGTGGATGGCCGCCAGCGCGTTCCCGAGCTGGATGCCCAGCAGCGCCGCCTGGTCGGGGGTGAGCCGGCCGTGCTCGGCGAGGAACGTCGCCATGCTGCGCGACGGGATGTACTCCATCACCAGCCAGACGTCCTGGCCGTCCGGCAGCACGTCGAACACCTTGATCGCGCACGGGTGCTCGATCCGGGCCGCGTCCTTGCCTTCCTGCATCGCGGCGGCGCGCGCTTGCTCGGCACGCTCACCCGCGCCGACCGGCAGGTACATCCGCTTCATCGCGACGGTGCGGAACAGCCGCGTGTCGAACGCCAGCCACACGATGCCCGCGCGGCCGCGGCCGATCGGCTGGTCCAGCCGGAACCGGCCGCCGACGATGGTGCCTTCAGAACTCAAGACTGACCTCGGGTCACGGCGTGGTGGGAGTGGATGTCGCCACCGGCGTGGTGGGCGTCGTTTCCGGAGACGACTCTGTAGGCGGCGTCGTCTTCGGCGTCGTCTTCGGGCTGGTGGTCGCCGGCGTTTCGGTCGGCCGCGACGTCGTCGCGCGCTTCGACGACGAGGTCGTCTCCGACACCGGAGGGGGCACCTCCACCGGGGTGAACGAGTCCTCGGTCGTGGACGGCTCCGACTGCGACGTCGTGGCGGGCGACGACTTGGTGCTGGGCGCCGGCGCGGCCGGCGCCTCCGGGTTGTTCGGGCTCAGCAGCCAGACGACGAGCGCGACCAGGCCCACGACCACGACGCCACCGATGATCGCCGGGCGCTTCCACGCGCCGGGCTTGTCGTCGTCCTCGTCGACCGGGCTCAGCTGGGGCCGCGACCGGGCCGGGGGCGGCTCGGGATCGTCGTCGTAATCGTCGTAGTCGTCCTCGTACCCGCCCTGCTCGTGCGGCGGCACCGGCACGGCGCGGGTCGCGGCCAGGCCGGGCGGTACGCCCCCGGCCGCGTGGTGGTCGTCCTCGGCGTAGTGGCCGTACCCGTCGTAGTCGTCCTCCGGGTAGCCGGTGCCCTCCGGGTAGTCGTCCTCGTCGTAGAACGGCACGGCCTGCGTCGGGGCCCCACCGCCGTTGAGCAGCGTGCCCGAGTGACCGGCGGGGATCTCGTCGAACATCTGCGTCGCGTTCGGGTCGCCGACGGCGGCCGCACCGAGGACACCGGCGGTCGGCGCCATCATGGTCTCTTCCGCCGGGCCGCCGAGCGGCAGCTCACCCCGGGCGACGGCCGCGAGCAGCTCTTCGCACTCTTCGGCGGTCGGCCGGTGCTCGGTGTCCGGGTGCAGCAGCACCGCCAGCACGCTGGCCAGCGGCCCGGACTGGCGCGGCGGGTTGATCTGCCCGGCCGCGACCGCGTGCAGCAGGCTCAGCGTGTTCTCGGACAGCCCGAACGGCGGCTGGCCCTCGCACGCCGCGTAGAGCGTGGAGCCGAGGGAGAAGACGTCGGACTCCGGGCCCGGCTCGCCGCCGATGGCGACCTCGGGGGCCAGGTAGGCGGGGGTGCCGGCGATCATCCCGGTCTTGGTGACCGTGACGTCGTCCTTGGCCCGCGAGATGCCGAAGTCGGTGATCTTCACGGTGCCGTTGCCGCCGAGCAGGATGTTGCCCGGCTTGATGTCGCGGTGCACGATCCCGACCGCGTGCGCCTCGCGCAGCGCCGCGGCGACCTGGGCGCCGATGCGCGCCACCTCGGTCGGCGGCAGCGTGCGGCGTTCCTGCAGCACGGCGGCCAGGCTGGTGGAGTTGAGGTACTCCATGATCAGGCACGGCTGGCCGTTGTCGTCGGTGACGACGTCGAAGACGGAGATCGCGTTCGGGTGGTGCAGCCGGGCCGCGATCCGGCCCTCGCGCATGGTGCGCTGCCGGGCGTCTTCTTTGTCGTGCTCGTCCAGGTGCGGCTGGAGCAGGAGCTGCTTGATGGCCACGGTGCGGCCCAGGACCTCGTCGTGCGCCTGCCAGACGGCCCCCATCGCGCCCGTGCCGATCCGGCCGACGATGCGGTACCGATCGGCGACCAGACGACCCTCGTCGCTCACGCGACCTCCCTTTGGGCTCCGGCTTCACCAGGGCGTGCGGATCGGTGCCTGGTGAGGCGGCCACGAGCACGCCGCTTGGCTGGAGCGTATGCACATGTCGTGGGCTCTGAGCCGGCTTTTCCGAGACCGGCCCGTGACAAGGCTAGGCGCTCACTCTGCGCACACGAATTCGGCACGGGCACTTGAACCAGGGGTGAAGGGGTGGTCGCGGTGGGCTACATGTACTGGGCCGAGACGAGCTCGGCTTCGGTGATCAGCCCACCGCTGTCGGCGACCCGGAACAGCTGGGTGACGCGCACCAGCGCGCCGTCCGGCCGGTGCAGCGTCGCGACCGCGAGGATCGAGCCGTCCGGCTTGATCTGCGTGTCGGCTTCCTGGACGTCGATGGCGTCCATCGCGCTCCAGGTGCGGACCAGCTCGCCGGCCGTCCCCTGGACCAGGGCCGGGCTCAGCAGCGCCAGCGCGCCCGCCGAGTCGCGGGCGATCTTGGCGTAGAAGTCCTTGACGGCCTGGATCTTGCGGCTCGCGCTGCGGGCGTCGGCGGCCTGGTCCGGCACCGGGGTGTCGGCGGCCGGCGCCGGCTGGGTGCGGGGCTTGCCGTTCGCCGGCTGGGTGGCCGGTGTGTCCTCGGGGTGCGTGCCCGGCGTCGCCGGGCTGCGCCGCTCCGGCGCGCTGCCGCCGGCCTGGTGCTGCGGGACGGCGAGGCCACCGAGCTCGGCCGCGCCGGTGAACCCGGCTGGCGTGGACTGCCCGCCGGGGGAGGCGGCGCGGTGGGCGCTGGTCAGCATCGGCGCGGCGATCACGGCGCCGGCGACGAGCGCGCCCGCGGCGACGAGCCCGGTCAGCTTCGCGCGGCGCGCGAACCGGCTTTCCGGCTCGCCGGCGTCTTCGGCCTGCACCGGCTCGCGGGCGGGCTCGGTCCGCGACGGCAGGAATCGCTGCGGGTCGCGGAAGACCTGCTCGAGGTGGTCCCGGTCGGCGTCGGCGACGCCGTCCAGGATCTCGGCCGGGATGACGTCCTCGACGCGGACGGCGTGAGGTGACTCACGCCGTGTGCGCTGCCGATCAAGCACGAAAGTCCTCGCTCTGGGTTCCGGGGACGGTCACTCGGCTGTTCGCCGGGCTCCCGTTGGTCCGGTCGGCCGACTCGTAGCCGGTTTCCGGATTCGCTGTCGTCAGGTAACCCTGTGCGGACGGCGACCACCAGGCTCTGTCGCCGGAATGCCGTCGCAATACGACGAGCGGCAGCTTATGTCACCCACCCGGACCAGGCATAACCGCTCGGCGCACCGCACGTGCATCAGAACGGGCGAACCGCACGTGCAGGTTCGGCTACTGACCGTCAGCCGTGATCTTGTCGCCGTCGCCGAAGGTCAGCGTGCGCTCCTCGACGGTCTTGGTGCCGTCGGTGTGGGTGACCTCGACGGTGTTGACCGTGACGCCCCGCTGCTGGTCGATGCTGACCTTCTTGACTTCGAAGTAGGCGATGCCGGCGTACCGGTCGGCGAGCGCCTGCGGCCCCTGGTCGTGCAGGTGGCCGGTGGTCACCGACGACGCCGCGGACGGGTCGGTGGTGACGGTGTTGAAGAACTTCTCCGAGTTGTCCCCCATGGTCTGGGCGTCCGGCGGGAAGGAGTACCACCACGGCGGCTTGACCGGGGTCTCCCGCTGGGCGGGCGTGACCGGCGGCTTGCGCGGGCTCGCGCCCGGGCGGGCCGGTCCGGTCTTCACCGTGTCCGGGGTGGTGGTGCTCCGGGCGGGCGGGGGAGCCGCGCCGTCGACCGGCCCGGCACCACCACCGCGCTGGGTCTTCCCGGGGGTGTTTTCCGGCCGCGACGCGGATTCCGGCCCCGGCGCGGCGCCACCCTGCGTCGGCGGCCGGTGTTCGCCGGTGGGGTCGGCGATCGTCGGCACGCCCTGGTAGCCGGGCCAGGAGCCCTGCACGGCCTGGTCCACGGGCGGCTTCCCGACCAGGAAGGAGCCGGCGCAGAGGAGGCCGACGACCACGGCACCGGACGCACCGGTGGCGAACCAGGCCGCTTTCCGCCACGTCTTCGGCGGCGTCACCGACGCGGGAACGGACCCGATCGTGAAGCCACCCAGGCCGTCGAGGGGAGGGGCGGAGTAGATGCGGACGTCGTCATCGTCGACGTCCACACACCGCGGCGCGGGCGCGGCCAGCGAGACGCGGGTCCGCCGGGCGGCCAGATCGGCCCGGCTTTCGGCGGCCGGCGCCTCGTCCGCGCCGGGCTCGAGGTCATCGTCTTCGAAGGCGTCGAGCGGGAGACTGCCGTGCGCGGCCGGGAAGAGCGGCGACGAGGGCCGCCGGTCCCGCGGCTGCGGCAGCGACGGCTGCGGAAGGGGCAGGCACCCGGACACCGGCGGATCGGCCGGCGCGGATCCGGCTTCGGTGGCGCGGCGCCGGAAAGGGCGGTTGCCCGCCTCCGGCGATCCGGGCGGGTAGTGCCGCAGGGGGGGTGAGCCACCTTCGGGTGACTCGGCGGCCGCGTAGTACGGCCAGGAGAAGGAGTCACCCTCCGGCGGCTCGGTTGTTCCGCGGTAGTGCAGGGGGTGGAAGTCACCTTCGGGGGACTCGGCGGGTGCGTAGTGCGGCCAGGAACAGGTGCCGCCTCCCGACGGCTCGCCCACCCCGCGGTAGCGCAGCGGGTGGGAGCCACCTTCGGGCGGTCCGGCGGGCGCGTAGTGCGGCCAGGAGGAGCCACCCTCCGGCGCCTCGGTCGTTCCGCGGTAGCGCATCGGGGAGGAGCCACCCTCCGGCTCGCCCACCCCGTGATACCGCAACGAATACGAACCACCCTCCGGCGTCTCGGCAGAACCGTGGTGCCGCAACGGAAGCGAGCCCGGCTCCGGCGCGTTCCCGGCCGCGTGGTGGCGCACGGGGCGGTGCTGGGGCAGCGGTGGCGTCCAGCTCTCCGCGCCACCGCGCCGATGCCGCCCGGGATGCGCGGGCGCTGCGGCGTACCCGTGGAACTCCGTGCCTTGGCTCATGTGGGCTCGACCACCCGGCGGTGCGGTCCTGACGCCATCCGGCGGCGAGACGACCCGATCGGAGCACCCTCACGCGCGGAATCCTGTTCGGAATCCTGCGCAAATGCACGCGCACGCGACTGGAGGCGCGCGGGGCCAGTGCCCCCGCGCGTCTCGCGGGCCTCGCCCGACCCAGACGCAAGGGTCCTCACGCCGTCAACCCTAGGAGCATCCGGCGGAGAAAGTCGCCCCCAAACCTGCAAGTTGCAGAGGTTTCACTCGGTCGGGCGCGACCGAACGGGCGATGGTGACGCTGCGAAGTTTCACGCAGCGCCATCGGCCCTGATCAGGGGTTTCAGCCTCCCGTGCGGTAACGGTCCCGCGTGGACTGCAGCGCCTTCGTCGCCACCACGCCGCTACCGGCGGCGACGATGATCGCGAAGATGTCCAGCGTCGGTCCCCCGGCCGTGAGCAACCAGGCGAACAGCGAAGCCGCGGTGGTACCGCCGGCAACGGCCCACCTGCTCTTGACGTACTGCGCGACCGGAGCGCCTCCGGCCCGCTTACCCGCCGCGTTGTTGAGCAGCGCCAAATACCCCACATGGCCCAGCGCGGCCAGCACGCTCGCGAGCGCGACGATGACGGCGATGAGGTTCACGAGCCAGTCCATGGCCCCAGTCTGCCCGCACCGGGGGCGCCGGTGCCTCGGGGAAGTCCCCGAATTCGGGCAACCGTTACCGGCCGAGCCGCCCGCGGCCCAGGTTCAGCAGCGCCATGGCCAGCTGCCGGCCGTCCGGGCCGAGCTCGCGGTAGCGCGCGAGCACGTCCATCTCGCGGTTGTAGACGATGCGTGTGCCCCCGGCGGCCATCCGCGCGGCCCCGATCGTCTTGGACACCTCGACCCGGCGTTTGACCAGCCGCAGGATCTCCTTGTCCAGCCAGTCGATCTCCTCCCGGAGCGACGAGATGTCGTCGCCCGCGGGAGTGTGCTCGGCGGGCTGGCCGTCGGCGTTCGTCGCGTGTGCGTTCATCGGGACCTCTTCCTCGAAGCCCGGACCCGGCCCCAGGGACGGCGACAGCCCCGGGTCCGTGGACTCCGGGGCTGGCGTGATGGCGGTTCGGGCACTACGCGATCACGGGAGCCGGAGTCCGGTTCCCGTAAAAAAATCGCTTCGCGTGGCGCCGCATGTGCTCAGTATGGCACAGCGGCACGGGGCCGCTCCCGGACCGAGCGCACCCGGGCGTGGACCAAGAGGCTCACCCCGAGCCAGAACACCGGGAACGCCGGCCAGAAGAACCCGGCGCCCAGCACCGCCCACCGGACGACCACCAGCACGGCGATCGCGACCACGATGGCGAGGTGGACGCGCAGCGCGGGATGGCGCCGCAGCGTCTCCCGGGTCAACGGGAAGCCGGGCGACGGTGGCGCGGGCCGCGGCAGGTCGGTGGTGAGCGCGGCGAGTTCGTCGGTGAACTTCGCGGAGTAGACGCGGCTGAGCCGTTCTTCGACCTCGTCGAGGGTGAGCCGGCCTTCGGCACCGGCGGTCTGGACGGTGGTGGCGACGCGTTCACGATCGGCGTCGGCGGCCCGGATGCGGGCGGAGCTGGTGTCTTCCATGTCCACCGATGCTCCGCGCGTGGCGCCCGCGGCGCGTCGGGTGGCAGGCGACATCCGGCCCTACGCCCAGCGCCGTAGCCGCTCGCGCCGGAGGCACCGGCTCGCGTCGGCACGCTGTGCCGCACTTCCACCCACCCGGGGTAGCGTGGACGCACGATGGACACCCTCTTCGATCTCCCCGCCGCGACCCCTGTGCGCAAGCCCGCCGCCGGCGGGCAGGCCGAGCTGCTCGACGACCTCAACCCCGCCCAGCGCGAAGCCGTCACCCACGCCGGTGGCCCGCTGCTGGTGGTGGCGGGCGCGGGATCGGGCAAGACCCGGGTGCTGACCCGCCGGATCGCCTACCTGCTCGGCCAACGCCGGGTGCATCCCGGCGAAATCATGGCGATCACGTTCACCAACAAGGCCGCCGCCGAAATGCGCGAGCGCGTCGCCGCGCTCGTCGGGCGCCGCGCGAACGCCATGTGGGTGTCGACGTTCCACTCCATGTGCGTGCGGATCCTGCGCCGTGAGGCCAAGATCCTGGACATGTCGTCTAGCTTCTCCATCTACGACTCCGACGACACCAAGCGGCTGATCACGTTGGTGGCGCGGGACCTCGACATCGACCCGAAGCGCTACGCCGCCCGCACGCTCGCCGTGCACATCTCGAACCTGAAGAACGAGCTCACCGACCCGGAGACGGCGGCGGCGAACGCGGGCAACGACCTCGAGCGCCGCGTCGCCGAGGTCTACGTCGAGTACCAGCGGCGGCTGAACCAGGCCAACGCCTTCGACTTCGACGACCTCATCATGCGCACGGTCTCGCTGCTGCAGGCGTTCCCGGACGTCGCCGAGTACTACCGGCGGCGGTTCCGCCACGTGCTGGTCGACGAGTACCAGGACACGAACCACGCGCAGTACACCCTGGTCCGCGAGCTGGCCGGGACCGCGCCGAACGAAGCGGGCGTCGAGCCGGCCGAGCTGGTCGTCGTCGGTGACGCGGACCAGTCGATCTACGCCTTCCGCGGCGCGACGATCCGCAACATTGAGGAGTTCGAGCGGGACTTCCCGAACGCGCACACCATCCTGCTGGAGCAGAACTACCGCTCCACGCAGACGATCCTGAACGCGGCCAACGCCGTGATCGAGCGGAACCCGAACCGGCGGGCCAAGCGGCTGTGGACGGACGCGGGCGACGGCGAGAAGATCGTCGGCTACGTCGCCGACAACGACCACGACGAGGCCGCGTTCGTCGCGGGTGAAATCGACGCGCTGGCGGAGAAGGGCGAAGCCGACTACTCCGACGTCGCCGTCTTCTACCGCACCAACAACCAGTCCCGCGTCTTCGAAGAGATCTTCATCCGGCTCGGCCTGCCGTACAAGGTCGTCGGCGGCGTGCGGTTCTACGAGCGCCGCGAGGTCCGCGACATGATCGCGTACCTGCGCGTGCTGGCGAACCCCGAGGACACGGTCAGCCTGCGGCGCGTGCTGAACGTGCCCAAGCGCGGCATCGGCGACCGCGCGGAGGCCGTCGTGGCGACGCACGCCGAGCGCGAGCGGATCTCCTTCGCGGCGGCGCTGCGGGACGCCGTCGAGGGCAACGTGCCGTTGCTGAACCCGCGCTCGGTCAAGGCGATCAGCGGGTTCGTGGCGCTGCTCGACGAGCTGGGCACGCTGGTTTCGGACGGCGCCGAGGTGCACGACGTCCTGGAAGCCGTGCTGGAGAAGACCGGCTACCGCGTCGAGCTCGAGGAGTCGGAGGACCCGCAGGACCACACGCGCGTGGAAAACCTCGACGAGCTGGTCACGGTCGCGCGGGAGTTCACCGAGATCACCGCCGCGGTCGTCGCGGACGAGAACGCCGAGCTGGTCGTCGAAGAGGGCGTTCCGGCGCCGGGCTCGCTGCCGGCGTTCCTCGAACGCGTTTCGCTGGTCGCGGACGCCGACTCGGTGCCTTCGCCCGACGGCGGCGACGAAGGCGACGGCGGCGCGGGCGTGGTCACGCTGATGACCGTGCACACCGCGAAGGGCCTGGAGTACCCGGTGGTCTTCTGCACCGGCTGGGAGGACGGCGTCTTCCCGCACATGCGGGCGCTGGGCGACCCGACGGAGCTGGCCGAGGAGCGACGGCTCGCGTACGTCGCGATCACGCGTGCCAGGAAGCGGTTGTACGTCTCGCGCGCGATCACGCGCTCGGCGTGGGGCCAGCCGTCGATGAACCCGGCTTCGCGGTTCCTCGACGAGCTGCCGCCGGACCTGGTCGACTGGCGGCGGCTGGAGCCGTCCAGCAGCGGCTTCGGCTCGTTCGGTTCCGGTTCCCGCGGCACGCCGCGGGCGGCGACCACCTGGGGCGGCCGGCGGTCTTCCGCGCCGTCTTCGTCGGGCACGCCGTCGTTCGGCAAGGGCTGGAAGGACACGGTGGCGCTGAAGCTGGACGTCGGCGACCGCGTCAGCCACGACAAGTACGGCCTCGGCACGGTGATCTCCTGCGACGGCGTCGGCCCGCGGGCCACGGCCACGATCGACTTCGGCGCGGCGGGCAAGGTCCGGCTGATGCTCATCGGCAGCGTTCCGATGGTGAAGCTCTAGCGCCACTCGTCCGAGTGAATCCGGCGGCGATCTCTCCGATCGCCGCCGGAATCGTCGTACCCACCCGGTAGAACTGACCCCGCGATCGAACAAAGGTTCGACGGAGGGGGTAATGCGGTGTGGACGCGGTGCTGTTTGGGCTGCTGGCCGAAGGGGTACAAAAATATCTGCGAGGAGTCCTGGGGTCGACGGTTCCGGATCGGGGTCGGGAACCTTCGGGGGCTTCGGGAACTTCTTCGCGTGCGGGAGCGGAGGCGTGCCGGCTGGCCGCCGCCTGGCGAGCGCTGCTCAGGCAGCACGAGCTCGGCGCGGACGGGCGCTGTGTCACCTGCGGCCGGGGACGCCGCTGGACGACCAGAGCCCGGAGTGCCGCGCGTGTCCGCTCCGCGGGGGGCGCGGGGGGAGCCGTGCCCTGGGGCTGGCTGCCGGTTCGGCGGCCGGCGGAGCTGTGCACGGTGTGGCAGATCGCGGTGGCCTACTTCATCCGCCGGTTACCGGGCGGGCAGCGATAGGCGGTTGCGGGCGCTGAGGCGCCTGTGGGGGGCCTGGATCGGATCTTCCGCGGCTGCGGACGCCGACGGGGATGCGCGGCGGCCTGGGGCGTTTCCGCTGCCGGGCGAGATCGACCCGGGTGAGTTCCGCCCGAAAAGCGCCGGCGCGGTCGGCTCCGGGACTCCGCCGGAACCGCTTGCTGACGTCCGGCGGCCTCGGGCGGGGAGCGAAGACGTACCCGATATGAGTGTTTGTGTTTGGCCCGTAGCGGCCAACCTTGATCTTGTGACCGGTTTCAGCGTACGAGCGGCTCAGCGGAGCGGGTGTTCTCAGCGCTCTTCGTCGGTTGCCGCTGCCCGCGGTGTCCCGGCCGGAGCGGGTAGTCGCTCTACGGCCGGGTTTCCGCTGTCGTACGCGTTGGTGGTGCCTGCTCCCGCGCGGGGAGCGAACGGATCAGAGAACGATGCCGCGCGCGGCCAGCCAGGGCCGGGGGTCGATCTTCTTGCTGCCGTTCTGCCACACCTCGAAGTGCAGGTGCGGGCCGGTGCTCTGGCCGCGGTTGCCGATCTCGGCGATCTGCTGGCCGCACTTGACCTTCTGGCCCTCCTTGACGGAGAAGCTGTTCATGTGGCCGTAGACCTGGATCGTGCCGTCGTCGAGCTGGACCCGCACCCAGAGGCCGAAACCGCTGGCGGGGCCGGCCTCGATCACGGTGCCGTCGGAGGCGGCGTAGATCGGGGTGCCGATGGCGTTGGCGATGTCGATGCCGAGGTGGCTCGTGCCCCAGCGGGCACCGAAGCCCGAGGTGAAGGTGCCGTGCGCGGGCAGGCAGGTCTTGGGGCGGGAGGCTTCTTCGGCGGCCTTCTTGGCGGCGTCGGCTTCGCGCTGCTCGCGAGCCTGCGTGACAGAAGCGCTGTCAGCGAGCTTCGCGGCTTCGGCGGAGGCGTCGACGGTGTGGCCGGTGGGCAGGAGTTCCGGAGCGCCCCCGGAGCCCGCACCTCCCGCGGTCAGCGAAGCGCTGGCGTCCTGGCTGTTGGCCAGCGGCGTGATGGCGGTGTCGGAATCGGTGACTGTCTTGAGGGTCGAGCCCGCAGCAGCAGCGGCGAACGCACCAGCCGCAACAGCGGCAACCACGACACGGCCGCGAAGGGCCGAAGAGGGCGGGGCGATGCGGTGCGCACCCCGGACACGAACGACCGCACCTTCCAGTGCGTCCTTCAATGCCGGGGAAGGAGCTTGGCCGCCGGGGGAGCGGTGTGAAGCCAAGACAGGGGCCTTCCATCGTCGGGGAGCCGGGTCGAGGACTGTGGGCGGGGGAACCCGGTGAGCCAACCTCGGGGGTGGTTTGCTCGCGTCCTACTTCGTGACCTGACTGTAATGGGGACCTCGGGACAGTAACGAAGGGGTACCGCTGTCGGCAAGGCGTGCCCCCGCTGTCGGCCGATCGGGTGGAACCGGCACCCCGCTCACCTGTGTAAATCACCCAAAGTTAGAGGGGGTTTACGGCGTTCGGTGTGACTTGCCTTACAGGCTTGACGGGTGGTGAAGGTCCGCCGAAAGGCCCAACGGGGCCTTCGGAGGCCTCGAAAGGCCCCCGAGAGCCGCCGAAGGCCGGAATAACGGATTGCAGAGGAGGGTTGAAGCACATCCGACGACTCGCGCCCCGCCACGGCTCCCGGGCGGCGCGAACTTGCTAGCGTCGCGGGCAATATGCCCCCACGCGCAGAGCCCCCCACCGGAAGCACCCCCGGCCCCCGCCGAGAACCCGAGGCACGAGGCCCGGCCAACGCGGCCCCGAGCCCACCGGCCGCCGGTCCGGGCGACCCCAAGCCGGACGCCACGGGCACGGGCCGGAGTCAACAAGGTTCCGACGCACCGACGCGCCCGGTGCCTGCCGCCGGAAGCGCGGCAGATGGTTCCGGCGGCGCCAACCAGCCTGGTGAGCCGACGCGCCCGGTGCCTGCCGCCGGAAGTACGGCCGGTGCGCCCGGAGTTTCGGCTGCGTCTGTGGGCGGTTCCGCCGACCCCGCCGACCTAGGCCAGTCCGGTGAGCCGACGCGTCCGGTGCCTGCCGCGGGAGGCGCACCGCGCCCCGACCAGCCCGGCGAGCCGACGCGGCCCGTGCCCGCCGCGGGGAGCGCGCCCGGAGTTTCCGTCAAGCCCGCCTCGCCCGGCCGAACTGCCCGCCCGTCCGGCAACCCGTCGCAGCCAAAGCCGCCGGCCCGCCGCACCGAGCCACAATCCTCAACCAGCAACGACAGCGACCTCTGGGCCGACGACACGGAAACCCACCCATCGAGCGCCCTGAAAACCGCCCTGGTCCTGGCCGCTCTCGGTGCCGTCTCGCTCGCCGCAGCCGCCGTCGTCCCCGTCTCGCCCGCCGCCGGGCCCGGGTTCACCAGCTGGCCGTGGCTGGCCCTCCTCGCCCTCGCTCCCGCCGTCGCCGCGATCTGGTTCGCCGCCGTCGGGAAGCCCGGCCTCGGCGGTGGCCTCGTCCTCGGCCTGGCCGCCCTCGCTCCCGGGCGGCTGGTCCTCGACCTGCAGTTCGCCGCCAACGGCCCGCTCACCATCCGGCCCGAGCTCTACCTGCCCGACCGGTTCCTCGGCAGCTCCGCCGTCGGCGGCGGGTTCTGGCTGCTCGTCGCCGGGCACGTGTTGACCGCGGCCGCCGGGGTCGTCGCCTGGCGGGCCCTCCGGAACCACGACGAACCCGAACGACGGCGGTGGCGGCTGCTCGTCCCGCTGCTCGCCGTCGTCGCCGGGGCGGGGCTGCTCACCGCGCCCGTCCACTCCGACAACGGCTTCCTGCTCGCCCGCGCCGCCTTCGAAGGCCCCTGGCCCGCCCTCGGCGGCTACCTCCTGATCGCCGCCGCCCTGCCGCTGGCCGCCGTGCTCGCGCTCGCCGCTCCGGCCGAGCACGTCGCGCGGGGTGCTCTCGCCGGGCTGGCCGCCGCTGCCTTCGGGGTGGCCGCGCCGCCCGTTCTCGCCGGGCTCTTCCGGGATGATCTGCACGTCACCTGGGGACCCGCGCTCGCGCTCGTCGCGACGGCCATCGTCGCCGGTCTCGCGGGCACGCGGTTGACCGAACGCACCGAAAATTCCGAAACCGACCTCGCCGGCAGCGCGAAGCTCCCCGGCCTCTTCTGGTGGCGGCTCACCACCGGCCTGCTCGGTCTCGCCACCGTCATCGCCGCGCTCATCGGTGCCTTCGCGCCGCAGGTCGCCGTCACCGCGCTGAACCCGGGCGCCACCACGCCGGTCAGCGCCGCCGCCGAGAGCCCCGCGCGCTGGTTCCTCCTCGTCGCCGCGCTGGTGCTCGCCGTCCCCGCCGCCGGCGTGCTCGTCCCGAAGACCGCCGCCGTCGCGCGGCCCGTGCTCGGGGTCGCCTGGGCGGGGATCGTCCTGGCCGGCACGGCCGTCCTCAACACCGCGCTGACCGCCACCCAGGCCGGCAACCTCGCCGGCTTCGGGGGCGCGGCCGCTCCCGTCTTCAGCTACGACCTCGGAGCCGGCGCCGCCTGGACGTTCGCCGCGCTCGTGCTCGCCGCCCTGGCCGCCCTCGCCGCCGCCGGCACCGGTGTCGTCGAACGCGAAGACGCCGGGGACGGCACCGAGCCGGACCGCCGGACACTCACGCCCGCCGCGGCCGGGGCCATCCTGGCCGTCGCCGCGTTCGGGCTGCCCGTCTTCGCCGTTCCCGGCTACGTCGCCGCCGGCCTCTGGTCCCATCTCGACACGCCCTCGTGGGGCCTGCTGACCGCCGCCGCGGTGGTTGTCGGCGCGGCCGCGCTCGCGACGCGATCCCGGCCGAAACCGGCGGCCGCCCTGCTCGCCGGGGCCGCCCTGCTGACCGCGCTGCACGCCGCGGAGCTGCCGCTCGTCGGCGGCTCGCTCGGTGGGGCGAGCCCGGCTGCCGGGTTCTGGGTCGCGCTCGCCGCCACGGCCGCGTTGCTCGCCGCCGCCGGCCTGTCGGCCGCAGGCAGGCCCGCGGCCGGGGAACGCCGCGCGCCCGCGGAAGGCCGTGCGCCCGGGGGAAGGCCGTGACCACGGGGAAGGCCGTGCCCCGTGAACGCCGTGCGCCCGGAGAACGCGATGCGCCGTGAACACCGCGCGCCCGAGCAACGCCCTGCGCCCGGGGGACGCCGCGCGCCCGGCGAACGCCGCGTGCTCGGGGAACGGCGGTGAACGCCGCGCGCCTGGGAGCGGCCGTGAACGCCGTGCGCCCGGAGAAGGCCGTGCCCCGTGAACGCCGTGCGCCCGGAGAACGCCGTGCGTCGTGACCGGCTGCGGGTGCTGCTCGTCGAGTTCACCCGCCCCGACCCGGCCGCCGTCCCGCTGGGCCGCGCTCTGCGCGACGACGGCGTGGAGGTCGTCCACGCCGGGCCCGTGGCCACCGTCGAACAGATCCTCCGCACCGCCGACCAAGAGGACCCGGACGCGGTCGGCGTGCTCGGCGCCGTCCCGCCCGAAGACCTCGGGGACGCGCTCGGGGGTGTCCCCGTCTTCACCGCCGAGACCGCCTCGGAGGTGGTGAAACGGCTCGCCGGTGGGCGGTCTCACACCGGTGAAGCACCGTCTGACCGCGTACGGTGACCGACTTCACCAGGTGCGGAGTCCCCTGCGTCTGCGCAGGTCGCTAACCTCGACTGGTCCGACAGCGCGGTCCGGTCGCGGACCACCTGCAGTGGCGTGTCGTCAGGAGACTGGAGTAGTGGACCTCTACGAGTACCAGGCGAGGGATCTCTTCGCCGCCCACGGAGTACCGGTTCTGCCGGGCTCGGTGGCTAGCACCCCCGAAGAAGCCAAGGCCGCCGCGGAGCAGATCGGTAACCAGGTCGTCGTCAAGGCGCAGGTGAAGGTCGGCGGCCGCGGCAAGGCGGGCGGCGTCAAGCTGGCCCAGACCCCGGACGAGGCGAAGGAGAAGGCGGAAGCCATCCTCGGCCTCGACATCAAGGGCCACATCACGCGTCGCGTGCTCGTGGCCGAAGCCTCGGACATCGCGTCCGAGTACTACTTCTCCTTCCTGCTGGACCGGTCCAACCGGACCTTCCTGGCGATGGCGTCCTCCGAGGGCGGCATGGAGATCGAGCAGCTCGCCGTCGAGCGCCCCGAGGCGCTCGCCAAGATCCCGGTCGACTCGATCACCGGTGTCGACAAGGCGAAGGCGCTCGAGATCCTGAAGGCCGGCAACTTCCCGGCCGACATCATCGACGAAGCCGCCGACGTCGTGGTGAAGCTCTGGGAGACCTTCGTCTCCGAGGACGCCACCCTGGTCGAGGTCAACCCGCTGGTCCGCGACCCGCAGGACAAGATCATCGCCCTCGACGGCAAGGTCACCCTCGACGAGAACGCGGACTTCCGCCAGCCGGGCCACGAGGCCCTGGTGGACAAGGACGCGGAGAACCCGCTCGAGGCGAAGGCCAAGGCCAAGAACCTCAACTACGTCAAGCTCGACGGCCAGGTCGGCATCATCGGCAACGGCGCGGGCCTCGTGATGTCCACTTTGGACGTCGTGGCGTACGCGGGCGAGAAGCACGGCGGCGTGAAGCCGGCGAACTTCCTCGACATCGGCGGCGGCGCGTCGGCCGAGGTCATGGCGGCCGGGCTGGACGTCATCCTCAACGACTCCGACGTGAAGAGCGTCTTCGTCAACGTCTTCGGCGGCATCACCGCCTGCGACGCGGTGGCGAACGGCATCGTCGAGGCCCTGAAGATGCTGGGCGACGAGGCCAGCAAGCCGCTGGTCGTCCGCCTGGACGGCAACAACGTCGTCGAGGGTCGCCAGATCCTGGCCGACGCGAACCACCCGCTGGTCACCGTGGTGGACACAATGGACAACGCGGCCGACAAGGCTGCCGAGCTCGCCGCGGCAGGTGCGTGAAGATGTCGATCTTCCTGAACGAGAACAGCAAGGTCATCGTGCAGGGGCTCACCGGCTCCGAGGGCATGAAGCACGCGACCAAGATGCTGAAGTCCGGCACGAACATCGTGGGCGGCGTCAACGCCCGCAAGGCCGGCCAGACCGTCACCATCGAGGGCAAGGACCTCAAGGTCTTCGGCACGGTCGAAGAGGCCATCAAGGAGACCGGCGCCGACGTGTCGGTCATCTTCGTGCCGCCGAAGTTCGCGAAGGACGCGGTCGTCGAGGCGATCGACGCCGAGATCCCGCTCGCCGTCGTCATCACCGAGGGCATTCCGGTGCACGACTCGGCCTACTTCTGGGCGCACGCGGTCGCCAAGGGGAACACGACCCGGATCATCGGGCCGAACTGCCCCGGTGTGATCAGCCCGGGCAAGTCGAACGCCGGCATCATCCCGGCCGACATCTCCGGCCCGGGCCAGATCGGCCTCGTGTCGAAGTCCGGCACGCTGACCTACCAGATGATGTACGAGCTGCGGGACATCGGTTTCTCCACCGCGGTCGGCATCGGCGGTGACCCCATCATCGGCACCACGCACATCGACGCCCTCGAGGCGTTCGAGGCGGACCCCGAGACCAAGGTCATCGTGATGATCGGCGAGATCGGTGGCGACGCCGAAGAGCGCGCCGCGGCCTACATCAAGGAGAACGTGACGAAGCCGGTCGTCGGTTACGTCGCGGGCTTCACCGCGCCCGAGGGCAAGACCATGGGCCACGCGGGCGCCATCGTCTCCGGCTCCTCCGGCACGGCGGCCGCGAAGAAGGAGGCCCTCGAGGCCGCCGGCGTCAAGGTCGGCAAGACCCCGAGCGAGACCGCCGTCCTCGCGCGTGAGCTCTACAACAACCTGGGCTGAGCCCGGGACGTAACTCCTGGTAAGGCCGGGCACCCCCAAGGTGCCCGGCCTTTCCGCGTTCCGGCCGGAACCGCGCGGGAGATTCACACGTCTGGTGGGCTGACGGCCGTGGAGTGCGCTAGCGTTCTGCGCACACAAGCCGCCTCGTCTTCTTCCGGGCGCCCGCGCGCCCGGAGTGCCGGTCGAACCGACAGGAGTGCATCCGATGACCTTCCCCAGCGGTGGGCCCGGCTACCCCCAGCAGGGTGGCGGCCAGCAGCCCCCCGGACCGCCGTCCAGCAGCTTCCCATCGCAGCAGCAACAACAACAGCAGCCGCAGCCGCATTCGCACCAGGCACCCTCCGGCGGGGCGGGCCTGCCGCAGAACCTGCCGCTGCTGCTCGCCCTGGTCGTCGCCGGCCTCGGCCTCGTGCAGTACTTCCTCGGCTTCTCCGACAACGGTGAAGTCGGCCTCGGCGGGACGTTCCTGCTCGGCGGCGGCCTGCTCGCCGCGATGCACGCGCTGCCCAAGGGCCCGAAGACGCTGCCGTTCGCGGCGCTGTTCAGCGTCCTCGGCGCGCTCGAGGTCCTGGACACCCTCGTCGGGCTCCAGACCTCGCCCGGCATCGTCACCGTCATCCTGATCCTGGCGATCCTGCAGATGCTGGTCGCGGTCGGCGCGCTGCTGATCGCGCACGACGTCATCAAGCCGCCGTCGCCGAAGCCCGCCGCGCCGTCCTACGGCGGCCAGTACGGCCAGCCGGGACAGCAGGGACAGCAGCAGTACGGCCAGTCCGGCCAGCAGTTCGGCCAGCAGGGTCACGGGTCGGGCCCGGTCGCCCCCACCGGCGAGCCGTCGGCGCCGTTCTCGCAGCCGGGCCAGTACGGCTCGCCGAACCCGCCGTCGACCACCCCGCCGCCGGGACAGCAGGCCACGACGTACGCCCCGCAGCAGGGCCAGTTCTTCCAGCAGCCGCCGCCGGAGAACCCGGGCACGCCGCCCGGTGGCTTCGGCAAGTCGAACTGACGCAGCCTCATTTCGAACACCCGCTGTGACACTCGGTGTCACAGCGGGTGTTTTGCGTCGGGGGAGACCCGACCGGGTGAGCTCCCGCGCCCGGCGGCGGCGTGGCTCACCCGGACGGAGCAGCCCGGATGTCAGGGTGCGGATCATGGACCTGCTCACCGACGACCCCCACCCGCCGGGTGAAGCGGTCGGCGAGCCCGGATCCGGCGTCGAACCCGCCCCGGTGTCCTGGCTGCGCGTGCTGCTCGCCGCCGCCCTCGGCCCGCTGGTCACCGGCTATGCCGCCGTCGCGACCGTGCTGGCCCTGGTCGCCCTCACCGCCGGCCGCACCGCCTTCTCCGACACCGGCGTGCTGCTGGCCGCCGGGCCCGGCTGGCTCGCCGCGCACCAGGTGCGCCTCGGGATCGGCGGTCACCCTCTCGGGTTCCTGCCGCTGCTGCCGACGCTGGGTGTCGTCGCGCTCGCCGCGCGGACGGCGTCCGGCGCCGCCCGCCGCCTCGGCTGCCGGTCGTTCCGCGAAGCGCGGCCCGTGCTGCTCACGATCACCGGTGCGCACGCGGTGTTCGGGCTCGTCGTCGCGCTCTGCGCCCAGGGCTCGCCGGTGACGGCGAACCCGGCGCTCGCCTTCGTCGTGCCCGGGCTGCTCGCCGCCGCGGCCTCGTGCGCGGGCATCACCCGGTCGTGCGGGCTGCCGGACGCCGTCGCCGACCGCGTCGACGCGCTCGCGCTGCGCGGGCTGCGCGTCGGCGCGATGAGCCTGGCGATCCTGGTGGCCTGCGGCGCCGCCGTGTTCACCGTCGCGACCGGGCTGTCGTGGGCGACGGTGTCCGGCACCTACGAACCCGGCTTCGGCACCAGTTCCGGGCTCTTCCTGCTCTCGCTGCTGTACCTGCCGAACGCCGTGACGGCCGCGCTGTCCTTCGTCACCGGGCCCGGGTTCTCGATCGGGCCGCTCTCCGTCAGCGTGTTCGCCTACCGCGGCGGCGCCGTACCCGCCGTCCCGCTGCTCGGCGGCCTGCCCGAACACCACGCGGCCTGGTGGCCGGCGTTGCTGGTGCTGCCCGCGGCAACCGGCGCGCTGGCCGGCTGGTCGCTGCGCAAGGCCGACGCCGATCCGGCGCAGCGCATCCGTGCGGTCGCGGTCGCCGGTGCCGTCGTCGCGCTCGGCTGCGTCGTGCTGGGCACGCTGGCCGGTGGGCGGCTCGGCGACGGCCCGTTCGACCCGGTGAGCGTCCCGGTCGGCATTGCTTCGATCGTCGCGTTCTGCTGGATCGTCATCCCGGGGTCGTTCGTCGCGTTCTTCGCGGGCGAGCACGAGCCCCCCGCTCCGCCGCCCGAAGCGCTCGAAGACAACGAGGCCTTCCAGGACGCCGACGACGTCGACGCCGAAGAAGCGGCCGAAGCCGTCGAGGAACTCGAAGCGGCTGAAGCCGCCGAGAACTCCGAAGCGTCCGAAGAGGACGAGGAGATTTCCGCCGAGGACGCGGCGTTCGAAGCCGAGGCCGACGCCGAGCTCGGGCTCGAAGAACCGGCCGAAGACGTCCCCGGCGCCGCTCCCGAACCGGGCGGCGCTGTGACCGGAGGCACCGAGACCTGCGGCGACGTCGAGCCGGACGAGGGCGACCGTTAGGGTTTAGGTGACCTGGTGAAGCGCCGTGCGCCCGGCTGCGCACCGCCCGCGGCAAGGAGCCCGCTCTGTCTCAACGGTTGGACCTGCCCACTCCGGTGAAGCTCGTCGTGCTCGCGTCGGGCTCCGGCACCCTCCTGCAGGCGGTGCTGGACGCCACCGGGCGGTCCGGCTTCCCGGCCAAGGTCGTCGCCGTCGGCGCCGACCGCACCGGCATCGAGGCCCTCACCCGCGCCGAGCGCCTGAGCATCCCGTCGTTCACCGTCCGCGTCGCCGACCACCCCGACCGCGCCGCCTGGGACAAGGCGCTGACCGAGGCCGTCGCGGCGTACCGGCCCGACCTGGTCGTCTCCGCCGGGTTCATGAAGATCCTCGGGGAGCAGTTCCTCGGCCGCTTCACGGTGATCAACACGCACCCGGCGCTGCTCCCGTCCTTCCCCGGGATGCACGCGGTCCGCGACGCCCTCGAAGCCGGGGTCAAGGTCACCGGCTCGACCGTGCACTTCGCGGACGCCGGGGTCGACACCGGGCCGATCATCGCCCAGGAGGCGGTCGTCGTGGAGAGCGACGACGACGAAAACGTCCTGCACGAACGGATCAAGGCCGTCGAACGCAGGCTGCTGGTGGAAACGATCGAGCGACTCGGCCGCGGTGGCTGCACCGTGGACGGACGAAAGGTGACATTTCGTGAGCACTGACCTGGGACGGCGCCCGGTCCGCCGGGCGCTGATCGGCGTCTCGGACAAGGCGGGCCTCCTGGACCTCGCGACCGGCCTGCACGCGGCCGGCGTCGAGATCGTCTCCACCGGTGGCACGGCGAAGGCCATCGCCGACGCCGGCGTCCCGGTCACGCCGGTCGAGCAGGTCACCGGTTTCCCGGAGTCGCTGGACGGCCGCGTCAAGACGCTGCACCCGCACGTGCACGCCGGGCTGCTGGCCGACCAGGGCAACCCCGACCACGTCGAGCAGCTGCGCAAGCTGGACATCAAGGCGTTCGACCTGCTGGTCGTGAACCTGTACCCCTTCGCGCAGACCGTCGCGTCCGGCGCGAGCGCCGAGGACTGCGTCGAGAACATCGACATCGGCGGCCCGGCCATGGTCCGCGCGGCGGCGAAGAACCACGGCAGCGTCGCGGTCGTCGTCGACCCGGCCCGCTACGGCTGGGTGCTCGAGCGCGTCGCCGGTGGCGGCTTCGAGTTCGCGGACCGCAAGCGCCTCGCCGCCCAGGCGTACGCGCACACGGCGGCGTACGACACGGCCGTCGCCTCATGGTTCGCCAGCGCGTACGCCCCCGACGAAGACGCTGCCGAGGCCGGCTTCCCGGACTTCCTCGGCGCCACCTGGGAACGCGCCGACGTCCTGCGCTACGGCGAGAACCCGCACCAGAAGGCCGCGCTGTACAAGAGCGAGCGGCCCGGCCTGGCGCACGCCGAGCAGCTGCACGGCAAGGCCATGTCGTACAACAACTACGTCGACACCGACGCCGCGCGCCGCGCCGCGTACGACTTCGCCGAGCCCGCCGTCGCGATCATCAAGCACGCCAACCCGTGCGGCATCGCGATCGGCGTGGACATCGCCGAGGCCCACCGCAAGGCGCACGCGTGCGACCCGGTTTCGGCCTACGGCGGCGTCATCGCGACGAACCGGCCGGTCAGCCGCGAGGCCGCCGAGCAGATCGGCGAGATCTTCACCGAGGTCGTGCTGGCGCCGGACTTCGACGCCGAAGCCCTGGAGATCCTGCAGCGCAAGAAGAACATCCGGCTGCTGAAGCTGCCGGCGGCCCCGGCGTCGTCGATCGAGTTCCGCCCGATCTCCGGTGGCGTCCTGCTGCAGACGGCCGACGCGATCGACGCTTCCGGCGACGACCCGGCGAACTGGACGCTCGCCACCGGCGCCGCGGCCGACGAGCAGACCCTGCGCGACCTGGAGTTCGCGTGGCGCTCGCTGCGCGCGGTCAAGTCCAACGCGATCCTGCTGGCCACCGACGGCGCGACCGTCGGCGTCGGCATGGGCCAGGTCAACCGGGTCGACTCGTCGCGGCTCGCGGTGGCGCGGGCCGGCGACCGGGCCAAGGGCTCGGTCGGCGCGTCGGACGCGTTCTTCCCGTTCCCGGACGGCCTGGAGGTGCTGACCGAGGCGGGTGTCCGCGCGATCGTGCAACCCGGCGGCTCGGTCCGTGACGCCGAGGTCATCGCGGCCGCGGAGAAGGCGGGCGTCACCATGTACCTGACGGGGACGCGCCACTTCGCGCACTGACCGCTTTCGGGGGCCCCGGGGCGAAGCCCCGGATGTCACTGACCCGCGCTTCGAGAGGGAGGGCTCGATGCAGCAACCGCCGCCGTACGGCCACGGCCAAGGTCAGCAGGGGTACCCGGGCTATCCGCCGCAGCCGGGGTACCCGCCGCCCGGTTACCCGCCCGCCGGGTACGGCGCGCCGGTGCCGCCACCGAAGAAGAAGCGGACCGGGCTGATCCTCGGCATCATCGGCGGCGTCGTCGTGCTGCTCGGCGCGGGCATCCCGCTGGGCATCTTCGCGGGCGACTACTTCGCGAGCACCGGCGCGGCACCGTCGTCGTCGCCGGTGCCCGCCGAGTGCCAGGTCCCGGCGCCGGTGCTGGAGAAGGCCGGTTTCCCGAGCTTCGTCCTGGGCGGCCAGGGCACCCAGGACCTGCCGGGCATCAAGCAGCAGGGCTGCAGCTGGAAGCCGGGGCCGGACGAGAACGTCCGCGACGCCACCATGCACGTCCAGATCACCCGGTACTCCGGGGAGAGCGCGCGCGAGCAGGCGAACGACATGTTCAAGCCGAAGGCACCGGCGCTCCCGCCGACGGACGTGCGCGGCATCGGCGACAAGGCGGTCCTGGTCCGGCTCGCCACCGACAGCGCGTTCAGCGGGTCCGAACTGCACGTCCTGAAGGGCACGACCGTCGTCATCCTCGAGGTGTCCGGCTGGGACAAGGGATTCTTCTCGAACTCGCCGATGCCGCAGGAGGAAACCGACGCCGCCGTGCAGGCGGTCGGCGCGGAGATCGTCAAAAAGCTGCCGCGTTAGGCGGGTGCGGGCAGCGTCCTGCAGAGCGCGGCCGGGAACTTCGGCTCGGCCGCCAGGATGTCCGCGCAGCCGGCGGACCGGGCCGTCGCGAACGACGTCCACCCCGCGTCGCTCCAGCGGAACGCGGTGCGGGACGGCGGCTCGGACCGCTGCTGCGGGAGGTCGAGGAGCAGCCAGTCCGGCACGCACGCGCGGGTCGCGCCCGGGGTGACGGCACCGGCGGCGGACACCGCTGCACCGATCCACGCCGGATCGCAGTGGTCGGCGGGCGGGGCACAGGTGCCCTGGCGGTCGCAGTGGCCCCAGCCCGCGCCCAGCTTGTGCCAGGCGTTGCCGGTGTCGGCGTTGAGGATGACCGTCCGGTCCGCGATCGGGCCCGTCGTCCTCAGCCGCAGTTCCGCGGGCACCTTGTCCTGGCAGCCGCCCGCCGCGGGGCGGGTCGAGTAGACGACGTCCGCGTGGATGTCGGTCTTCGCTTCCACGACCTGTTCGATCCGCGGCTCCTGGACGCAGCCGGGGTCGTTGCCGGGCAGGGCGACCTGCACGAAGAGGCTGCGGTCGTCCGAACCGGGGCGGATCCCGGTGACGTCGGCGCGGAACGAGCGCCACTGGGCGCCGATGGTCGTCGGCGCCGTGGCGGCGGCCGTGACGCCCGGCACCCCGCAGCCGGCGGCGAGGGCTCCGGCCGCCGCGATGACGGCGCAGGCGACGGCCACGATCGGCCGTCTCCGCCGTTCGGTCATCGCCACCCCCAAGTCCACCGGCGAATCTAGCCGACGCCGCAGCGTCAGGCGGCCGGACCGGGTTTTTCGCGCAGCGTGACGTCCTTCTCCAGGTAGACCGCCCCGGCGATGTGGCCGCCGGGCGCCGGCGCGTCGGTGAGCCGGTAGCCGGCGCGCTGGTACAGCGCGATGTTGCGGGCGCTGCGGGCGCCGGTGAAGAGGGCGAACCGGCGGGCTTCCACGGGCGCCTGCGCTTCGGCGTGGGCGAGCAGCCGGCGACCCAGCCCGCGCCCGGCGAGATCCGGCGCGACCATCAGCCTGCCGAGCTCCCAGCAGGCCCCGTCCAGCCGGGCGCGCACGGCGCCGATCAGCCGGTGGTCCTGCCGCAGCACCCACACCGACCACGTTTTCGTCCAGTCGCGGACGTCTTCGAGGGTCTCGTGCAGGGCGGGGATGTCGAGGGTGTCGTTGAGGACGGCCTCCTGCACCCAGCAGCAGCGCTGGAGGACCAGCAGCTCGGGGCAGTCTTCGGGGCGGGCGTCGGTGAGCTCCACGCCGCCTGTCTAGCGACCGGTGCCGGGGCGGGCAAATTCATTACGTTGGCGGGGTGAACCTGCGCCACGCGCTCGACGCCCCGGGATTCGCTCCGCTGCCGCCCCGGGCGCGGACCTTGCTGGAAACACTGGCCGCGCCGTCGCGGCTCGGCGCGCACCTGCGGCTGGTGCACGACGTCGCGGTCACCCTGACCGGGTGGGTGGGCCCGCGCGTGGACGTCCCGGCGGTGCTGTTCGGTGCGGCCACGCACGACATCGGGAAGATCGTGCACCCCGCGGAGCTGTCCGGGCCGGGATCGGCGCACGAACTCGCCGGGTACGCGTTGCTGGTCTCGCAGGGGGTCGAGGAGCCGTTGGCGCGCTTCGCACGGACGTACGGCTCTTGGGACGCCGTGGACGCCACCTTCGAAGACCTGCTCGTCACGCTGGCGGACAAGGTGTGGAAGGGAAAGCGGCTGCCGGAGCTGGAGCAGCGGGTCGCCGAGCGGCTCGGCGGGCCGCCGTGGGAGACGTTCCTGGCCCTCGACGACGAGCTCGAGCGGATCGCTTCCGGTGCCGACGCGCGCTTGGCTTTCCAGGCCGCGTACCCCACCAGTGGGTGACTTGACACCTCGGGTGGTTCGCGGTTGACTGGTCTTAGTCGAACATACGTTCGACGTGGAACCGCCGCCTTCCCCGCGGCGAACCAGTGCCGTCGGTCGCGTTTTGGGAGAGGCCCGACCGCCGGCCCTAGTCCGTGGTGGGGAGGTGCGTGCGGTGACTGCTGTGGTGGAGCCGCCGGTGGCCCGGCTGGCGGCCTTGCCCGGGGTCAGCACGGCGAGCCAGGTGGCGGCCCAGGCCGAGCGAGCCAGGGCGACGGGAAGGGTGCTCCCGGTCGTCCCGGCGCTGGCCGGGCTGCTGCCCGGGCTCCGGCGCGGGAGCACGGTGGCGGTCCACGGGGGCACCTCGCTGCTGCTCGCCCTCCTCGCCGCGGCCACGACCGCGGGCTCCTGGGCGGCGGTGGCCGGCATGCCGTCCCTGGGGATCGCGGCGGCGGCCGAGTACGGGGTCGACGTCAGCCGCCTGGCCCTGGTCCCGCGTCCGGGGGCGGAGCTCCCGGCGGTGATCGCGGCATTGCTGGACGGCGTCGACCTGGTGGCGGTCCAGTCGGAGACGCTCCAGCCGGCACTGGCGCGGCGGCTGTCGGCCCGGGCTCGCCACCGCGGCGCGGTGCTGTTGTCGGCCGGGGCTTGGCCCGGAGCGGACGTGGAGCTGTCGTGCCGTCGTGAGCCCTGGTCGGGCCCGTCGGGCGGGTACGGCCACCTCGAGTCCCGCCGCGTGCGGGTCCGAGCCCACGGCCGCGGCCCGGCGGCCCGCCCGCTCACGGCGGACCTCCACCTCCCGGCCCCCGGCGGCGAGGTCACCCGGGCGCTCCCCGCCCCCTCACTCCGCGAGGCCACCGCATGACCCCCACCCCCCACCCCCGCCCCACCTCGCACCCTCACCCCGCCCACCCACACTGCCCCGCCAATCACGCGTATGACCCCTCCAGTCACGCGAGATGCCTCCCCAGTCACGCGAGTCGCCTTCCCAATCACGCGAGCCGACCCTCCGGATTCGCTGGCCGACCGTCTGGGTACGCAAACCGACTTCCCGAGTACGCGAGCCGACCCTCTGGGTACGTCGGCCGACCGTCCGGGTGCGCCAGCCGACCGCCTGGGTACGTCGGCCGACCATCCAGGCACGCGAGTCGACCGTCTGGGCACGCGAGCCGACCACTCCTTCACCCCCACCTGCGTCGGGGTGGCGGGCGGGCTCGGGAGGCCACGTGACCGTCCCGTCCCAGCGCGGCGCCCCCGACACCCCCGCTCGCATGCTCGTCCTCTGGTGTCCGGACTGGCCCGCCGTCGCCGCGGCGGCCGTTGGTGGGGTTGATGCCGCCCTGCCCGTTGGCGTCTTCAGTGCCAACCGGGTTGTCGCGTGCAACGCCGTTGCCCGGCGGAATGGTGTCCGGCGGGGGATGCGGCGGCGGGATGCCCAGTCGAACTGTCCGGAACTCGCCGTCTTCGCCGCCGACGACGGGCGGGACGCGCGGCTCTTCGAAGCCGTCGCGCGGGCCGTCGAGGGGCTCGTTGTCGGGGTCGAGGTCGTGCGGCCCGGGCTGGTCGCCGTTCCCGTCGAAGGCGCCGCCGGCTACTTCGGCGGGGAACACGCGCTCGTCGAACGGCTTCTCGACGAGGTCGCCGCCGCGGCCGGGGTCGAGTGTCAGGTCGGTGTCGCCGAGGGGTTGTTCGGCGCGACGCTCGCCGCGCGGTGTGGTGAGTTCGTCGCGCCCGGGCGGGTTGCCGAATTCCTCGCCCCGCTTCCCGTCACCGAGCTCGACCAGCCCGGTGCCGACCGCGCGGAGCTGGTCGATCTGCTGCGCCGCCTCGGGCTGAAGACACTCGGTGCGTTCGCCGCCCTGCCGGAACGTGACGTCGCCAACCGCTTCGGCGCGGGCGGGCTGCTCGCCCACCGGCTGGCGCGCGGCCGTTCCGAACGGCCGCCGCTGCGTCGCCGACCGCCGCCCGAACTGGCGCTGGCCGAGGAGTTCGACCCCGTTGTCGAGCGGGTCGACGTCGCGGCGTTCCTCGCCAAGGGGCTCGCGACGCGGTTCTGCGCGGGCCTCGCCGGGCACGGCCTCGCCTGCACGCGGCTCGGCATCTACGCGGTCACCGAAGAAGGCGAACACCTCGGCCGGGCGTGGCGCTGCGCCGAACCGCTGACGCCCGCCGGCGTCGCCGATCGCGTGCGCTGGCAGTTCGAAGGCTGGCTGCGGGCCGCGCCCGGGCAGCGTCCGACGTCCGGCGTCGTGCGGCTGCGGCTGGAACCCGAGGAGGTCGTCGAGGGGCGGTCGCTGCAGCTCGACCTGTGGCGCAACGGCGGTTCCGACGAGGACGACGAGCGGGCCGCCCGCGCGTTCGTGCGGGTCCAGGGCCTGCTCGGGCCCGAAGGCGTGCTCACCCCGGTGCTCGACGGCGGCCGCGACCCCGCGGGCCGCGTCCGGCTGGTGCCCTGGGGCGACCCGCGCGAGCGGACGGCACCGCCGGACGCGACCTGGCCGGGGCGGCTGCCGTCGCCTTCGCCGGCGACGGTCCTCGACCGGCCGGTCCCGGCGCAGGTTTTCGACGACGGCGGCCGAGCCGTCGGCATCACGGCCCGCGACCAGGTGACGGCGCCCCCGCGACGCCTCACCATCGCGGGCGGCGCGGGCCGGGAGGTCGTGGGCTGGGCGGGCCCGTGGCCCCTGACGGGCGACCGCCGCCGCCCGGGCCCGCGGCGGGCGCGGCTGCAGCTGGTGCTGGCCGGCGAGGGCGACGAGCCGCCCGAGGCGGTGCTGGTGCACTGCGCGGGCACGGAAAATCCACTGTGGACGGTCGAGGGAGTGTACGACTGAGCATGGACGACGACTACGCACGAAAGCTGCGCAACTGGCTGCGAGCCGAGCCCGGGGCCACGCCCAGCGGGACATCGGAGGAGCGCGAATGGCTGCGCGAGATTCCCGAGCCCGCCACAGAGGAGCAGGCGGACACGCCCGACCGGTGGACGGTCCGCGGCCAGCTCCCGCAGACGCCCGCCGACGACGAGTGGGTCTGCCCGGTGATCGAGCTCCCGGTCCCGCGCTCGTCGCGCGAGAACGGGTGCCGCATCAGCGGGATCGAGCTCCGCTGGAGCCCGCCGGCCAGAGTGGACGGCCGTGCGGAGGCGCCGGGTGCAAGCCGCATCAGCGACCCCAAGAACGCGGCCCGCGGGAAGGCGCTGGACGTGGGCCGCGTGAGCGATGCGGAGGCGCGGAGCCGTTGGAACCATCCGACGAACGCGGATGGTCGCGGGGAGGCGCTGGACGTGGGCCGCGTGAGCGATGCGGAGGCGCGGAGCCGTTGGAACCATCCGACCAACGCGAACCGCCGCACCGAAGCGCCTGACGTGAGCCGCCGGAACCACTCCACGAACGCGGACCGCACCGCCGAGCCACCGCCAAGCGCCACGAGCGAAGCCGAAGCCCGCTCCCGCTGGAACCACCCCACCAACTGGCACCGTCGCCGCCGGGCGGCTGAAGATCAGCGGCGCGATCTGCCCGGGAGCCACTGAATGGGCTGGAACAACCCACCCGTCCGCTGGAAGGACCTCGCCCGCACCCTCGCCGGCGGGGTGCCGCCGGGCGACCACGGCGACAGTCCCGCCTGGGGCCGTCGCCGCGAGGGCTACCAGCGGCCCGGCGACCTCCCCGCCCGGCGCAACGACGATGGCGCCGAAACCGTCCGCGTTCCCTACGCCGAACTGCACTGCCACTCCAACTTCAGCTTCCTCGACGGTGCCAGCCACCCCGAAGAACTCGTCGAAGAGGCCGCGCGCCTGGAACTCGACGCCATCGCCCTCACCGACCACGACGGCATGTACGGCGTCGTGCGCTTTGCCGAAGCCGCGCGGGAACTCGGCGTCGACACCGTCTTCGGCACCGAGCTCAGCTTCGGCCTGCGCAGCCCGCAGAACGGCGTTCCCGATCCGGAAGGCGAGCACCTCCTCCTGCTCGCCCGCGGCGACCAGGGCTACCGGGCCCTCTGCCGCGCCATCACCGCCGGGCAGATCCACCACCAGGCCGAAAAGGGCCGGCCCAGCTACGACCTCGGCGCGGTCGCCGAGGAGGTCGCCGGGCAGTGCGTGGTGCTGACGGGCTGCCGCAAGGGCGCGGTGCGCTCGGCCCTCGTCACGCACGGCCCGGCGGCCGCCGCGGAGAAGCTGAAAGAACTGATAGCCCGCTTCGGCCGCGACAACGTCTACGTCGAACTCACCGACCACCGCCAGCCCCTGGACAGCACCCACAACGACCTCCTGACGCAGCTCGCGACCGAACTGGGCCTGCCGACCGTGGCCACCACCGCCGCCCACTACGCGCGGCCCGAACGGGCTCCGCTGGCCGATGCCCTCGCCGCGATCCGGGCCCGGCGGGGGATCGACGAACTCGAGGGCTGGCTGCCCGCCGCCGGGACGGCCTTCCTCCGCAGCGGTGCCGAAATGGACGTCCTGTTCCGGCGGTACCCCGGCGCCGTCCGGCGCAGTGCGCTGCTCGGCATGGAATGCGCGTTCCCGCTGAAGCTGATCGCCCCCGAGCTGCCGCCCTTCGACGTCCCCGAGGGCTACACCGAAACGACCTACCTCCGGGAACTGACCGAAAAGGGCGCCGAGGAGCGCTTCCGGGGCAAGCCGCACGAAGAAAAGGCGAACGCACAGATCAAGCACGAGCTCGCCATCATCGAAGAGCTCGGCTTCCCCGGCTACTTCCTCATCGTCTGGGACATCGTGCGGTTCTGCCGCGAGCACGACATCCTGTGCCAGGGCCGCGGCTCGGCCGCGAACTCGGCCGTCTGCTACGCCCTCGGCATCACCAAGGTCGACTCCGTCGCCTACGAACTCCTCTTCGAGCGCTTCCTCGCCCCGGACCGGGACGGCTACCCCGACATCGACCTCGACATCGAGTCCGACCGCCGAGAAGAGGCCATCCAGTACGTCTTCCGGAAACACGGCCGCCTGCGGACCGCCCAGGTCGCGAACGTGATCACCTACCGCGCCCGGTCCGCCGTCCGCGACGCCGCCCGCGCGCTCGGCTACTCACCCGGCCAGCAGGACGCCTGGAGCAAGCAGATCGACCGCTGGGGCTCCTTGCAGAACACCGAAAAGGACCACGACCACGACATCCCGGACGAGGTCCTGCAGCTCGCCTTCGCGCTCGAGGACTTCCCGCGACACCTGGGCATCCACTCCGGCGGCATGGTCATGTGCGCCGAGCCGGTGAGCCAGGTCGTCCCGGTCGAGTGGGCGCGGATGGCCGACCGCAGCGTGATCCAGTGGGAGAAGGAGGACTGCGCCGCCGCCGGGCTGGTCAAGTTCGACCTGCTCGGCCTCGGCATGCTGTCCGCGCTGCACTACATGATCGACCTCGTCGCGGAGTACAAGGACGAAAAGGTCGACCTCGCCGAGCTGGACCTCGCCGACGAGAAGATCTACGAGATGCTGTGCCGCGCCGACGCGATCGGCGTCTTCCAGGTGGAGAGCCGCGCGCAGCTGGCGACCCTGCCGCGGCTGCAGCCACGCGAGTTCTACGACCTCGCCGTCGAGGTCGCCCTGATCCGGCCGGGCCCGATCCAGGGCGGCTCGGTGCACCCGTACATCCGCCGCAAGCAGGGCCGCGAGGAGTGGACCTACGACCACCCGCTGCTGGAGAAGGCGCTGCACAAGACCAAGGGCGTGCCGCTGTTCCAGGAGCAGATGATGCAGATCGCGCTGGACGTCGCGAACTTCACCGCGGCGGAGGCCGACCAGCTGCGGCACGCGATGGGGTCGAAGCGGTCGGACCGGAAGATGGACCTGCTGCGGCAGCGGTTCCTCGAAGGCGCCGCCGTGAACGGGGTCGATGACGAGCTGGCGCGGAAGATCTTCCTGAAGCTTAAGGCGTTCGCCAACTTCGGCTTCCCGGAAAGCCACGCGCTGAGCTTCGCGCACCTCGTCTTTTCCAGTGCCCACTTCAAGTTCTACCACCCGGACGCGTTCCTGGCGGGCCTGCTGCGCGCGCAGCCGATGGGGTTCTACTCACCGCAGTCGCTGGTCGCCGACGCGCGGCGCCACGGCGTCACCGTGCACGGCCCGGACATCAACCGGAGCCTGCCGCACGCGACGCTGGAAGCGTTGCCGGAAAAGGGAAAGCTGCACGCCGTGCGGACCGGGCTGAGCACCGTGCGCAAGATCGGGGAAGACCTCGCGAAGCGGATCGTGGCCGAGCGTGCGGAGAACGGCGAATACCGCGACATGGCCGACGTCGCCCGCCGCGTGCGGCTGACCACGCCCCAGATCGAGGCGCTGGCCACGGCCGGTGCGTTCGCCGGGTTCGGCGGCGATCGCCGTCAGGCGCTGTGGACCGCGGGCGCCGTCGCCGGCGAACGCCCGGAGCGGCTGCCCGGCCTGGTCGGCGCGCAGGCGCCGGTGCTGCCGGGGATGGACGGGCTCGACGTCGCGGCCGCGGACGTCTGGGCCACCGGGGTGTCGCCGGGCAGCTACCCGACCGAGTTCATCCGCGACCGCCTCGACGAGCTCGGCGTCGTCCCGGCGAGCGGCCTGGCGGACCTCGACGACGGCGCGCGCGTGCTGATCGGCGGCGCGGTCACGCACCGGCAGCGCCCCGCGACCGCGGGCGGCGTCACTTTCCTCAACATCGAAGACGAAACGGGGATGATCAACGTGATCTGCACGCTCGGGCTTTGGCAGCGCTACCACCGCGTCGCGCGCAGCAGCCCGGCGCTGCTGATCCGCGGGGTGGTGGAGAAGGCCGACGGCGTGGTGAGCGTCCTCGCCCACCGCGTCGAGCCGCTGCCGATGCGCATCAAGGCGAAGTCGCGGGACTTCAGGTAAGGGGGCGCCGGACGACCGTGATGATCTCGGGACTGGCGTCGGTCACCGGCGAACGGTCCCAGGAGCCGTACTGCTCGTCGACGACCAGCCCGGCTTCGCCGGCGAACTCGTTCAGCGTGGGGACGTCGAGGAAGCGCAACGTGCTGTCGCTGTACTTCGGCTCCTCCCAGCTCGGGCTTTCGTACGTCGTCCTGAAGCTGACCAAGCCGTTCTCGAACGGCCCGGCGTCGTTCCACGAGCGGACATCCCCGGCTTCCCAGACGTTCGAAGGTGTCCAGCGTTCCCAGGCGCGGCCGGCCGGGTTGCGCGTCTCGAAGCCGAACCGGCCGCCGGGCTTCAAGGCCCGCCGGACCGCGGAGAACGCCGTGCGCACCTCGTCGTCGGTGAGCAGCACCTGGAACGCGTGCCCGGTCATCACCGCGAAGTCGAACTCCGCGTTCCAGGACGCGGTCGACAAATCGCCGTGCACCCACTCGATGTCGGCGCGGCGGCGGGCCTGGACGAGCATGCCCTCGGCGGGATCGAGCCCGACGAGCCGGCCGTCGTGGCCGGACTCGCGTGCCCAGTGCAGCAGGGAACCGGTGCCGCAGCCGACGTCCAGCACCGACTCCGCGGCCAGGATCATCGGCAGGTAGAACCGGTAGTCGCCGCCGCTTTCCCGCGGGTTGAAGGCGTCGTACAGCGAGGCGAGGCCGGCGTCGGCGAAGTGGCGGTCGGGCATCGCCTCACCGTAGTGATCGACTCGAGCGGTCTCACCGGAATTTCGGCCGGCGGTCAGGAGCTGACCTATTTCCGCCTTACGTTCGAAGCGACGAACCGAGGAGGAAACATGGTCGACCCCGTTCCCGACGGCTACACGACGGTCACCCCGTGGATCATCGGCCGCGACACCGCCGGTCTGCTCGGCTTCCTGAAGGCCGCCTTCGACGCCGAAGAACTCGGGCGGGTCGTCGGCGAGGACGGGAAGATCGGGCACGCCGAGGTGCGCATCGGCGACGCCGTGGTGATGGCGTTCGACTCGCCGGACGGCTGGGGCGCCACGCCCGCCTTCCTGCGGCTTTACGTGCCGGACAGCGAAGAAACCCAGCGACGCGCGATCGAAGCGGGCGCGATCGAGGTGACCCGCCAGACGGTCCTGTTCTTCGGCGACCGCGTCGGCCGCGTGCGCGATCCCTTCGGCAACCTGTGGTGGATCCAGACGCGGTTGGAGAATCTGGACGAAGCCGAGCTGGCGCGCCGCGCGCAGCTGCCCGAGTACGTCGCGGCGATGAACTACGTGCAGGGTGCGGTCGGCTGATCGCGGGTGTGGCACCCTGGGCCCGTGCTGGAGACGGGGGAGGACTACCGCGAAGCGGTGTTGTCCGGGCAGTGGTGGGAAAAGCGGCGGTTCACCGGGTGTGACTTCACCGGCGCGGACCTGAGCGGGCTGCGGACGCGCGGCTGCACGTTCGACGACTGCGTGTTCAGCCGGGCCGACCTGTCGCGCTCCCGGCACGACGCGTCGGCGTTCCGCTCGTGCACCTTCGACCGGACGGTGCTCGCCGAAAGCCGCTGGACGGCGTGCTCGCTGCTCGGCACTTCGTTCACCGACAGCGGGTTCGGCGGGATCGCGCTCACCGAATGCGACCTCTCGCTCGCGTCGCTGGCGAAGGCGCGGCTGCGCAAGCTCGGGCTGTCGGGCCTGCGGCTGCGGGAAGCCAACCTCATGGAAGCCGATCTCACCGGCGCTGACCTGCGCGGCAGCGACCTGACCGGCGCCCGCCTGCAGGGCGCGAAGCTCGAGGGCGCCGACCTGCGTGGGGCGCGGCTCGACGCGAACGCCCTGGTCCAGGCCGATCTGCGGGGTGCGGAGGTCGACGTCGAAACGGCGATCGCCTTCGCCGCCGCGCACGGGCTCGTCATCCGCTGAAACCACGAAGGCCCCAGCAGCTCGCTGCCGGGGCCTTCGTGAGCACTCAATCGATCGGGGGTTCGCCCGGGTCGAGCTCGATCAGGTCGCCCTCGGCCACGAGTTCTTCGATCGACGCCGGCAGCAGGTACGCCGACCCGCCGCCCGGCTGGTTGAACCACGGGATCGCGACGCCGGCCAGCGCCTCCAGCGGCCGTTGCACCCGGTAGACGTGGTACGGGCGGTTGACCCACTCCGGCACCAGCGACCGCTCGGCGAACGGCGTGCCCGCCGCGTACGTCAGGTTGCCGTTCGGGCCGCCGAAGCGGTCCAGCTCGCTGCCCGCGGGCAGTTCGCGCAGCTCCTTGCCGCGGAACAGCGTCAGCGGCGGCTCACCGGCCATCGGGCCGATCGGCCACTGCTGCTGGCCACCGCCGCCGCCACCGTTGACGGCCGGGCGGGCCGGTTCGTCCCGGCGCGGCGGCGCGGGCGCGCCCGCCGGAGGGGGCGGTGGCACCGGCAGGACACCCTGCGGCATCGGGGCCAGGACCGTCGGCGCCGACGGCGGTTCGCGCCGGGGCGGTGCGGGCGCCGCGGGCGGCGGGCCGGCCTGCTGCTGGGCCATCGGCGGCGGCCCGGCCGGGACCGGCGCGGGCTGGCGCGGCGGGGCCGGCGGCTCGTCGTCCCCGAGGTCGCCGAAGAGCTCTTCGGCGCTGGTGAACGCCGTTTGCTCCTGCGGCGGCACCGGCTCGGGCTTGCGGATCTGGTACGAGCCGGTCGCGACCTCGGGCGACAGCGTCGCGACTACCCGCTGCGGGGCGGCCGGCGGCTCCGGCTCGGGTTCCGGCTCCGGCGCGGGCGGCTCCTCGGCGGGCACGTGGCCCTCCGGGTTGAGCAGCAGCTTGCCGAGCATGAACGCGGCCGCGTCCTCGGCGTCGCCGAACACCGCGGGGTTGCTGAGCTTGCCGTCGTACCAGCCGACGCGCCAGCCGTCGTCGACCTCTTCGACGCTCCAGCCGTGCTCGGCGGGTTCACCCAGCTTGTAGCCGCTTTCGGGGACGTCGAGCTCGTCGAGCTTGGCCTGCAGGCCGGCGAGCACCGGGTGGTCCGGGGTTTCGCGGCGCAGCGCCCGGCGGCCCGGACGCGGGGGAGCGGGCGGCTCGGCCTGGGCCGCGGGCTGAGGTGCCGGCTCCGGCACCGGCAGCACGCCGGGCACCTCGGGCTGGGTGATCATGGTCGGCGGCCCGGGGTCGAACGCGGCCTGCTCACGCCGGGGCGGCTGGAACGGGGGCTCGCCGTCCGGCCGGGCCGGCTGGCCCGCGGGCTGGAAGGCGTGCTCGTCGTCGTGCCGTGGCGGCTGGAAGGCGGCGTGCGACGGCTCGTCGCCGGGGTGCGGCTGGCCGGCCTGGAAGGCGTGCGCGAGCTCATCGTCGTGGCGCGGCGGCTGGCCGGGCTGGAAGACGTGCTCGTCGTCCTGGTGCGGCGGCGGGAAGGCGCCTTCGTCCTCGTGGCCCGGCGGCTGGAAGCCGGCGTGGGACGGCTCGTCGTCCTGGCGGGGCGGCAGGCCGGACTGGAAAGCGTGCGCCGGTTCGTCCGCCTGACCGGTGTCGAACGCGTGCCCGGCCTCGTCGTCCGGCCCGGGCGGACCGGACTCGAACGCCGCGTGCGCCGGCTCGTCCGCCGGTTCCTCGTCGTGCCGGACCGGACCCGGCTCGAACGCCGGCTCGGCCGGGAAGGCGTGCTCGTCTTCCCGCGGGGGCTGGAAGGCGGCGTGCTCCTCGTCGCGTCGCGGGAAGGGCTCGCCGTCGCGCGGCGGCTGCTGCTCCTGCCCGATCGGCTGGTCGGGGACGTACTCCGCGGTCTCTTCCAGGTCGGGCACCCGGCCCGCCTCCGGTGCCGAACCGTTCGCCACGCCCGCGTGCTCGGGCTGCTGCGCGTACTCCTCGTCGCCGTACGGGTGGTCCTCTTCGGCGAAGCGGTCTTCGAACTCCTGCTCGTCGAAGCTCTCTTCGGCGTATTCGTGCTCTTCGGCCGGAGCCTCCGGTTCGGCCGGCGCGTGCACCGAGAGCGGCGCCTCCACCGGCGCGGGCGGTTCCTGGTGCTGCTGCGGCGGCGCGACGGGCGGGGGCGCGACGGGCGGCGGGCCCACGGGCGCCTGCTGCTGCGGCGGGCCCTGGGGCGGCATGCCTTGCGGGGGCGGCCCCTGGGGCGGCGGTCCGGCCGGGCGCTGCTGCTGCGGCGGCGGCTGGTTGCCCCGGGTGAGGTACGCGGCGGCGGCCTGCAGCGTCGGCTCGTCCACCGGCGGCAGCGCGAAGCCGATCGCCCGGACGTGCTCGACCAGGTCCGGTTCGGGCGAAACGCCGTACTTGTGCAGGTAGAAGTTGACGGCGGCGGGCCAGATCCACTGGCCGTCGCTGTGGAAGGCGACCGGGACGGTCGCTTCCGGCGTCGCGGCCAGCCGGTCGATGTCGTAGCCGCGCTCGGGCACCACCAGCGGGGCGTGCTCGAGGTACTCCAGCAGCCTGTCCTGCTCCTCGACCTCGAGGTCGGGGCGGTTGATGACCGGCCGGCCGGCCGGGCCGACGGTGTCGAAGATCCGGGCGATCCGGAAGTGCGGCCCCGGCTGCTCCGGGCCGAGCCCGGACATCCGCCGGATCAGCCATTCGGGGACGTTCTCCTCGGTGCGCGGGAACATCCGCAGCTCGTCGGAGTAGGCCTGCGGCGGCGGCGCGAGGTTCCACACCGGTTCGTCGCGGTTGTACTCGAGGTTGTAGCTGGACGGGTGGTCGAGCTGGTAGCGCGCGTTGAACCACGTTCCGCGGCCGTCGCGGTACATGCCACCGCGGAGCCTGCCGAACAGGGTCGCGATGTCATGGGTGGCGAGCCACTCGTGCACCGTTCCGTCCTCGGTGACCATCTCGCCGGTCAGCTCGTGGTACCTGCCGAGCGCCCGGTACTCCGCGGTGACTTTGCGCCAGTCGCGCGGGGCGGCACGCAGCAGGGCAAGTCCGATCTGCTTGACCAGGGTGTCCTGCTCGGTCGCGTTCAGCTGCGTCGTCGGTTGTGCCACCCGCACATTTTGACTGTTCGCGCGCGTGAGTGCACCCCGCATGTGGGTTTTGCCGCCCAGCCACCCGGTGGCACAGGCTCTGACCTCGGGTGATGCGACGTGCGGTAGATCACAGGTTGATCGCGGGCATCGTCGCGAATGGACCGTGTGGGGTAGCGATCACTCTACGGGCTGCGACCACCCGCGCCTGGAAGCGACGCGCGGGCGCCGCTTTGCCAGAATGGGGCCCGTGACGGCGAAGATTCTCGACGGCAAGGCCACCAAGAACGCCATTTTCGCGGAGCTCGAACCCCGCGTCGCGGCCCTCGCCGCGAAGGGGGTGACGCCCGGCCTCGGCACCGTCCTGGTCGGCGACGACCCGGGGTCGCACTCGTACGTCCGGATGAAGCACGCCGACAGCGGCAAGATCGGGATCAACTCGATCCGCCGCGACCTGCCGGCCGACATCACCCAGGAGAAGCTCGAAGCCGTCATCGACGAGCTGAACGCCGACCCGGCCTGCCACGGCTACATCGTGCAGCTGCCGCTGCCGAAGCACCTCGACGCGAACCGCGTGCTCGAGCGGATCGACCCGGAGAAGGACGCCGACGGCCTCGCCCCGGTCAGCCTCGGCCGGCTCGTGCTGGGCCAGCGGGGCGCGCTGCCGTGCACGCCGTACGGGATCATCGAGCTGCTCAAGCGCCACGGCGTCGAGCTGAACGGCGCGCGCGTCACCGTGGTCGGCCGCGGCATCACCGTCGGCCGCACGCTGGGCCTGCTGCTGACCCGCCGCAGCGAGAACGCCACCGTGACCCTGTGCCACACCGGCACCCGCGACCTGGCCGCCGAGGTCCGCCGCGCCGACGTCGTGGTCGCCGCGGCCGGGGTGCCGGGGATCATCACGCCGGACATGGTGGCGCCGGGCGCCGCGGTCCTCGACGTGGGCGTGTCCCACGTGGACGGCAAGCTCACCGGGGACGTCCACCCGGGAGTCGCCGAGGTCGCCGGCTGGATTTCCCCGAACCCGGGCGGGGTCGGCCCGATGACGCGGGCGATGCTCGTCAGCAACGTCGTCGAGGCGGCGGAACGCTCGGTCCAAGGCTGATGACCGTGACCGAGGACCGGCGGGACATCGGCGACCGCCGGAGCAGGCAGAGCCGGTTCAGCCAGCTGCCGTTCGCGGCGGTGCTGCTGGTGGTGGCCGTCGCGGCGCTGCGGATCTTCCAGTACCACTGGCGGGAGGGCGCGGCGCTGATCGGCGCCGCGCTCCTCCTCGCCGCGGTGTTGCGGCTGTCGTTGACGACGGCCAGGGCGGGCCTCCTGGCGATCCGCGGCAAGCTCGTCGACGTCGTGACGTTCACGTGCCTGGCGGCGGCGGTGCTGTACGTCGCCCTGACGATCATCGGCGGCCCGCTCGGCTCCCCCTGAACGCCGAAAAGCGCCACTTTCGGGTGAAAGTGGCGCTTTCGGGTGGGTGGGTCAGGAGGCCAGGGCGAGTTCCCGTTGTTCGGCGCGGGCTTCGCGACGGTCCAAGGTGCCGGAAACGATCGCCAGCGTGAGCCCGAAGACCGCGAGGAGTGCGCCGACCCAGTTCGGGGCGACCAGGCCGAGCCCACCCGCGATCACCAGCCCGCCGAGGTAAGCCCCGATCGAGTTGGCGATGTTGAACGCGGACTGGACGGCGGCCGACACCAGGGACGGAGTGCCGCCCGCCTTTTCCATGATCCGCGCCTGCATCATCGGGCCGATCATGAACCCGGCGACGCCGACGAAGAAGATCGTGATCGCCGCGCCGACCTTGCCCTGCGCGGTGATGGTGAAGATCCCCAGCACCGACGCCAGCGCCAGGAGGGCGATGTACAGGCTCGGCATCAGCGCGCGGTCGGCCAGCCGGCCGCCGAGCAGGTTGCCGATCGTCATGCCGACCCCGGCCAGCGACAGCAGCAGGGTGACGTTCGACGGCGAGTAGCCGGCGACGTCGGTCAGCATCGGCGTGATGTAGGACAGGCAGGCGAACACGCCGCCCAGCCCGAACGTGACGATCGCCAGCGCCAGGTGCACCTGAGGGCGCTTGAAGGCGCTGATTTCGTTCTTGAGCGACGCATCGGCGGTGGGCTTGCCCTGGTGGGGGACGAGCTTCGCGATGGCCGCGATGGCGACCAGCCCGATCACGGCGACGACGCCGAAGGTGGCGCGCCAGCCGACCTGCTGGCCGAGCAGCGTGCCCAGCGGCACGCCGATGACGTTCGCCAGGGTCAGGCCGAGGAACATCAGCGACACGGCCTTGGCGCGCTCGCCCTGGCCGACGAGGCTGGAGGCGACCACGGCCCCGGCACCGAAGAACGCACCGTGGGGCAGGCCGGCGAGGAACCGGAACGCGATGCCGAACTCCTGGCTGGGCGACAGCGCGAAGAGGGCGTTGCCCACCGTGAACAGGCCCATCATGGCCAGCAGCATGGTCTTGCGCGGCAGCCGGACGGCGACCGCGGTGAGCAGGGGGGCGCCGACGACGACGCCGAGGGCGTAAGCGGAGATGAGATGGCCGGCGGTCGGGATGTCGACGCCGAAGTCGGCGGCCGCCTGGGGCAGCACGCCCATCATGACGAACTCGGTGGTCCCGATGCCGAAGGCTCCGATGGCGAGCGCGAGCAGCGCGACGGGCACGGCACTCCTTCCAGGGTGGGTAAACGATTACCGAGCCGATCTCTGGATCGGTTCAGTAAGGGGCATAAAGAGAGGCAGCCATTCGGCCCCAGCGCCGTGAGCTGCCTACGCCCTAGTCCAACAAGCGAGGGGGGCGGTTGTCATCCCGATATCGGGTGACGATCCACACCGTAACGCGGTGATCAGCGCGGAGCGGCCAGAACGCCGCTCAGCAGGCCCGGGAACAGGGCATCGAGATCGTTGCGGCGCAACGAGTTGAACCGGGTGGTGCCTTCCTGGCGGCCGACCACGACCCCGGCCTGGCGCAGGATGCTCAGGTGGTGGGTGAGTGTGGACTTCGTCACCGGCACGGTGAGGCCGCTGCACGAAATCTCCTGCTCGGTCGCCGCCAGCTGGCGGACGATGGCCAGCCGCACCGGGTCGGCGAGGGCGCGGAGCACGCCTTCGACGGTGATTTCTTCCCGCGCCGGGTAGTGGAGCGGCGGCAGGGTCGCGTGCTTGGCCATGAGCCCATCGTACGACGCCGGTCGAAATTGTGGCAGCGACGTAGTACGGTCACTGTCGAACTACGACGTTCGTCGAACCAATCCCTGCTTCGCTTGGGGGCTCAGCCCATGTCCGCACCTGCTCCGTCGAGGATCTCCGTCCTCGCCTTCGGCGCCTTCGGCGTCGGGACCAGCGGTTACATCGTCGCCGGGCTGCTGCCCGCACTGACCGGCGAGCTGCACGTCTCGGCCACGGCCGCGGCGCAGCTCGTGACCGCGTTCGCCATCGCGTACGCGATCGGCTCGCCGCTGTTCGCCGCCGCGACCGGCACCTGGGAACGCCGGACGCTGCTGGTCGCCGCGCTCGCCGTCACCGGCGCCGGCAACCTGTTCGCCGCGCTCGCGCCCGGCTACGGCTCGCTGCTGGTCGCCCGGGTGGTGACCGCGGTGGGCGCCGCCGTGTTCACCCCGGCGGCGAGCGCCGTCGCGGCCGAGCTGACCGTCCCCGAGCGCCGGGGCCGCGCCGTCGCGCTGGTGTTCGGCGGCCTGACGGTCGCGCTCATCTTCGGCGTCCCGCTCGGCAGTCTCATTTCCCAGCACCTCGGCTACCGGCCCGCGTTCGCGCTGGTCGCCGCGTTCTCGCTGGTGAGCGCGCTGGCCGTGCGGTTCGCCCTGCCCACGGTCGCCGCGCCGCCGCGCGTCGGCCTGGCCGAGCGCTTCGCCGCGGGCCGCGACCCGCGGGTGCTCGTCATGCTGGCCACGACGGTGCTGGCCTGCTTGGCCGCGTTCATGGTCTACACGTTCGTCTCGCCGCTGCTGGCGGCGACCGCGGGCGTGCACGGCACGACCGTGACGGTGCTGCTCTTCTGCTACGGCGTCGGCGGCGCGATCGGCAACTTCGCGGGTGGCCGGGCGACCGACCGCTGGGGTTCGCGGACGCCGCTGCTCGTGGTCACCGTGGTCATCACCGCGGTGATGGCGTTGCTGCCGCTGACGACGGTGACGCCGGTCGCGGCCGGGATCTCGCTGTTCGTCTGGGGGCTGGCGACGTGGTCGTTCAACCCGCCGGTGCAGCATCGCCTGATCGAGCTGTCGCCGGGCCACGCCGGGCTGGTGCTCTCGCTCAACGCGTCCGCGATCTACCTCGGCGTCGGCCTGTCCGGCGTGGTCGGGGGAGCGGTGCTCGCGTCGGGTGGCCCGCTGCTGCTGCCCGAGGTCGCGGCCGCGTTGACCCTCGTCGCGCTGCTGCTGGTGGGCTCGGCGTGGGGGCGGGTCCGCGAGCCTCGGGAACAGATCGCCGCCGGTTAGTCGCAATGCCGGAAAGTTAAGGCTCAGGGGCGTGTGTCAACTCGGTGATGATCGTGATGGTGATGGTTGCTGGGTAGTTGGTGCGGTCGGTCTGGCCT
>NZ_JBFAZA010000006.1:0-50038 GCF_040681595.1 Amycolatopsis sp. NPDC051716
CCTTCGGTGCGTTGAACGCACCGAAGGCCACATTGGGGCGCTCTGGTCAGCCCGGCTCGAAGGTGATGCCGCGCTCGGCCGCGCGGCGCTCGCCCCACTCGTACAGCGCCGTCAGCGCCGGGCGGAGCTCCTCCCCCACCTCGGTCAGGTGGTACTCGACGTGCGGGACCCGGCCGTCGAACTCCTCGCGGCGGACGACGCCGTCCGCGGCCAGCTCGCGCAGCTGCTGGGTCAGCATCTTCTCGCTCACGCCTGGCATCCGGCGCCGCAGCTCGCCGTAGCGGTGGGCGCCCTCCTTGAGGTGGGCCAGGATCACCGGCTTCCACTTGCCTCCGATCAGGTCGACCGCCAGCTCCGTCGCGCAGTGGTACCGCTTCATCCCGCTCTCCCCTACGCACCGGAAAGTACGTGGTTGCCCGGCCGGGCCGCCCCTGGTTGCCTGATCCGGTGATCGTGCCAGAAACCCCGCCGACCCCCACCCTCTACGACTGGGCCGGGGGCCACGAAGCCCTCGTGAAGCTGTTGACGATCTTCTACGGCCACGTCCTGGAAGACCCGCTGCTCGAGCCGGTCTTCCGCGGCATGGACCCGGAGCACCCGAAGCACGTCGCGGTGTGGCTCGGCGAAGTCTTCGGCGGGCCGGCCGGGTACTCGGCGAGCCACGGCGGCCACGCCCACATGATCGGCCGCCACCTGGGGCGCGGCATCACCGAAGAGCAGCGGCGCCGGTGGGTGAACCTGCTGCTCGACGCCGCCGACGAGGCCGGCCTGCCCGGCGATCCCGAGTTCCGCGCCGCCTTCGCCGGCTACCTCGAATGGGGCAGCCGGCTCGCCGTCATCTTCTCCGCGCCCGGCGCCGAGCCGAATCTCCACGAGCCCGTCCCGCAGTGGGACTGGCCGCTCCCTCCCTGGCAGCCGCCGTCGCCCTAGCCGCATAGTGAGGGCAGTCGGAAGGAGACTGCCCTTGATGATCCGGGTGGACGGCCGGACCCTGCGGTGCGCGGACGTGGTGACCGCGGCGCGCACCGGGGGGCCGCTGGGTATCGACGTCTCGATCGCCGCGCTGCGGGCGGCCGAGCACGCGTGGAAGCTGGCCGAAGAACTGAGCACGCGGCGGGTGGTCTACGGCCGGACCACCGGCGTCGGGGCCAACAAGGACGACACCGTCGAAAGCTCGGTCGAGCACGGCCTGCGGCTGCTGCGCAGCCACGCGGGCGGCAGCGGCGACGAGATGCCGACCGGTCAGGTGCGGGCGATGCTGCTGATCCGGCTCAACCAGCTGCTGTCCGGCCGGTCCGGGATCAGTCCCGAGCTGATCGGCGCGCTGGCCGAAGCGGTCCGCACCGGCGCGTTGCCGCTGGTGCACCGGCTCGGCGCGATCGGTACCGGCGACCTGGCGCCGCTCGCCGAAGCAGCGCTGGCGCTCACCGGCGAACGGCCGTGGGTCACCGGACACGTGCCACCGGTACCCGTGCGGGCGGGCGACGCGCTGGCCTTCATGAGCAGCAACGCCGCGACGCTCGCCGAAGCGACCCTCGCGGCGATGCGCCTGGACACGCTGACCCGCGCGAGCCACGCCGTCGCGGCACTGACGTACGTCGCGCTCGACGGCAACCCCGAGGCGTACGCGACGCCGGTGCACGAAGCGCGTCCGCACGCGGGGCAGGTCGCCTGCGCGGCCGAGATGCGGCGGCTGCTGGGCATGCACCAGACGCCGAAGCCGGGACGGCGGATCCAGGACCCGTTCGGGCTGCGCGCGTTCCCGCAGGTCCAGGGCCCGGCCCTGGACGCGATCCACTACCTGCGGGACGTCCTCGCCGTCGAGATCAACGCGAGCACGGAGAACCCGATGATCTCGACGGTCCACAACGACGCCTACCACCACGCGCACTTCCACACCGCCTACGTGTCGACGGCGCTGGACCAGGCCCGGGCGACCGTGCACCAGGTGGCGGAGCTGTCGGTGGCGCGCCTCGGCGACCTGGTGGAGCCGGAGTTCACCGGGCTGCGGCCGTTCCTGGCGGCGGGGCCGCCGGGCAGCTCGGGCGTGATGATCCTGGAGTACGTGGCGCACGACGCCCTCACGGAGCTGCGCCAGGCGGCGCTCCCGGCCACGCTCGGCACGGCGGTGGTGTCCCGCGGCATCGAGGACCACGCGAGCTTCTCGACCCAGGCGGCCCGCGCGGCGACGGCGGCGTGCTCGGCCTACCAGCAGGTGCTGGCCTGCGAGCTGGTCGCGGCGGTCCGCGCGCTGCGGATGCGGGAGGCCGACCTGCTGGAGCTGCCGGTGCGGGACGCGTTCGAAACGGCGTCGGCGGTGCTGGAGGAGAGCCTCGACGACCGGCCGCTCACCGGCGACATCGCCGCCGCCGTCGGTGTCCTGGAGCAGCTCGCACGCATCTGACGCCGCCGTGAACCCGGATCGCCCGTTCCGCCAACAACGGGGCAGATGGCCTCACGACAGGCAGGCGGTTCATGAGTTCAGCAGGTGCAGCCGGGGACGACGCGGACGTGATCACCGCGTCGCTGGAACGCCCCGAGCGGTTCGCGGTGGTCTTCGACCGCCACGCCCCGCAGATCCATCGCTACCTCGCCCGGCGGCTCGGCGGCCAGGTCGCCGACGACCTGATGGGCGAGACGTTCCTGATCGCGTTCGGCGCCCGCGCCCGCTACGACCCGGCGTTCCCGAGCGCCCGGCCGTGGCTCTACGGCATCGCGACGAACCTCGTCGGCCAGCGCCGCCGCGAAGAAGCGCGCGAGTACCGGCTGCGGGCCGCCCTCGGCCCGCCCGCCGACCAGGACTGCCACGCCGACCGGGTCGCCGAGCGGGTGGCGGCCCAGGCGATGACCGGACGGCTGGCCGGTGCGCTGGCCGTGCTGGCCCGGCGGGACCGCGACGTCCTGCTGCTGATCGCCTGGGAAGGCCTGAGCTACGAAGAGGTCGCGGCCGCGCTCGGCATCCCGCTCGGCACCGTCCGATCGCGGCTGAACCGGGCTCGCCGGAAGGTCCGCGCAGAACTGGGGCACGTGCCCGCCGAGGAGGTCTCGAACCATGGATGAGATGCAGCTGCTTCGCGACTTCGCCGGGCCGGCCGGGCTCCCGGCACCCGATGAGCTGGCCCGGAAGCGGGCCGAGCTGATCGCCGCGGCGAGCGCACGACGGCCGGCTCGCCGGCTCGGCCTGGTGTGGGGCTCGGCCGGCGCGGCCGGGCTCGCCGCGGCCGTCGCGGCCGTCGTCGTGCTCTCGCCCGGCGGAACCACCGCGCCGCCGGGCCCCGCGCCCCGGACGGCGACCGACCCGGTGTCGATCCTGTACACCGCGGCCGCCAAGGCCCGCGCCCTGCCGGACGTCGAGCCCCGGCCGGACCAGTTCCTCTACACCAGGACCCACCTCGCGGACGGCCGGGAGAACGAGTTCTGGGCGTCGGCGGACGGAACCCACGACGGGTTCCAGATCCTCTTCGGCCACGAATCGGAGATCGCCGGCTGCCGCGATGGGAAGCGCGTGCAAAAGGAAGGCCGCGGGCGAACGGTGACCCAGCGGTGCGAGCCGCGGCCCGCCGCCCACCCGGACCTGCCCACGGACGCCGACGCCATGCTCGCCTACCTGCACAGGAGCACCTACGGCGAAGGCGACACCTTGCACGACCTCGGCAACGAGGTCGTCGCTCTGGCCGGGGGCTACCTGCGCCCGGCGGCGCGGGCCGCGCTCTACGAGGCGGTGGCGAAGGTGCCCGGGCTCGTCGCCCGGCCGGACGCCAAGGGCGCCGGTGGCCGTCCGGTCCTCGGCATCACCTGGAACAGCACGACCGAGCACGGGATCGGCAACCAGGACGAGTTCCTGTTCGACCCGGTGACCTTCGCCTACCTCGGCGCCGGGACGACCGGTGTGGTCGTGAACCAGGGCATCGTCGACGCGGTGCGGCAACGGCCCTGAACGCGCGAAGGGCCGCTCCGGGGATCCCGGAGCGGCCCTTCGAACGGGGAACTCAGCCGAAGAAGACTTCGGCTTCCTGGTAGCGCTCGACCGGAACCGTCTTCAGCTCGGCCGTCGCCTCGGAGAGCTTCACGCGGACGATGTCCGTGCCCTTAAGCGCCACCATCACGCCGAAGTCGCCGTCGGCCACCGCGTCGACCGCGTGCAGGCCGAAGCGGGTCGCCAGGACGCGGTCGTACGCCGTCGGGGTGCCGCCGCGCTGGACGTGGCCCAGCACGACCGCGCGGGACTCCTTGCCGGTGCGGTGGGCGATCTCGTCGGCCAGCCAGGTGCCGATGCCGCCGAGGCGGACGTGCCCGAAGGCGTCCTTCTCACCGGTCAGCAGCTTCTCTTCGCCGCCCTCGGGCAGCGCGCCCTCGGCGACGACGATGATCGGCGCGAACTCCTTCTCGAAGCGGCGCTCGACCCAGGAGACGACCTGGTCGACGTTGAAGTGCCGCTCCGGCACCAGGATGACGCTGGCGCCGCCGGCGAGACCGGAGTGCAGCGCGATCCAGCCGGCGTGCCGGCCCATGACCTCGACCACGAGCGCGCGGTGGTGCGACTCGGCCGTGGTGTGCAGCCGGTCGATCGCCTCGGTCGCGATGGAGACCGCGGTGTCGAAGCCGAAGGTGTAGTCGGTCGCGCCCAGGTCGTTGTCGATCGTCTTGGGCACGCCCACGACGCCGATGCCGTCGTCGGTCAGCCGCTTCGCGACACCGAGGGTGTCCTCGCCGCCGATCGCGATCAGCGCGTCGACGCCTTGATCGGCGAGGACCTGCCTGATCTTGTCGACACCGCCGTCGACCTTGTAGGGGTTGGTGCGCGAGGACCGCAGGATGGTGCCGCCGCGGGTGAGGATGTCTTCGACGTCGTTCAGGCCCAGCGGGCGGCTGTCGCCGGTGAGGGGGCCGTTCCAGCCGTTGCGGAAGCCCACGAAGTCCCAGCCGTGCACCTCGATGCCCTTGCGCACCACCGCGCGGATCACCGCGTTGAGTCCCGGGCAGTCGCCGCCGCCGGTCAGCACACCGACACGCATGAGAAGCCTCCGTCTGTTCTCGGGAGATGACAGTCACATTTCGTCAGACGTCAGCGTAGCGGCTCTCGTCTTGATCGGTGCAGGCCGTACCACCTGCCGGATCGGTCCTCGGTGACGGCTGTGCTACGTTGATGCGCATGCGGCGCTATTTCTGGTTTACGAAGCCGGCCCCGGGTGGGCACGGCGGCGTGAACCCGCGCTGACTCCCACCCCCGAGCCGGATTTCTGAACCGGCTCGGCGAGTCCCCCGCGGGTCGGTGTCCACCAGGAAGGAACACCCCCGCCATGACGCTCTCCGCCGGACCGGCCACCATCGGTGACCTCGACGCCGCGCGTACCACGTCGATCAGTCCGCTCATCCCGCCCGCGCTGCTGCGCGAAGACCATCCGGTCGACGCCGCGGTCGCGAAGGTGGTGCGCCACGGCCGCGCCGAGACGGTCGACATCCTCGAAGGCCGCGACGACCGGCTGCTCGTCGTGGTCGGCCCGTGCTCGGTGCACGACCCCGAAGCCGCCCTCGACTACGCCCGCCGGCTGGCGGCGAAGGCCGAGGAGCTGCGCGGCGAGCTGCACATCGTGATGCGCGTGTACTTCGAGAAGCCGCGCACCACGCTGGGCTGGAAGGGCCTGATCAACGACCCGGACCTCGACGGCACGTTCGCCGTCAACAAGGGCCTGCGGATGGCGCGCCGGCTGCTGCTCGACGTGTCCGCGCTCGGCCTGCCGGTGGGCTGCGAGTTCCTCGACCCGATCACGCCGCAGTTCATCGCGGACATCGTCACGTGGGGTTCGATCGGCGCCCGCACGGCGGCCAGCCAGGTCCACCGCCAGCTGTGCAGCGCGCTGTCGATGCCGGTGGGCATCAAGAATTCGACCGAGGGCGACGTCCAGGTGGCGATCGACGCCACCCGCGCGGCGGCGGCCAGCCACGTGTTCCCGGGCATCAACACCGACGGCCTGGCGGCGCTGCTGACGACGTCCGGCAACCCGGACTGCCACGTGATCCTGCGCGGCCACAACGGGGGCCCGAACTACGACGCCGCCACGGTGGCGGACACGCTGGCGCGGCTGGCGAAGGCGGGGTTGCCGGAGCGGGTGATCATCGACGCTTCGCACGGCAACAGCGGCAAGGACCACGTGCGGCAGGGCGAGGTGGTGCGTGAGCTGGCCGAGCGGCTGGCGTCGGGCGAGCGCGGGATCGCCGGGCTGATGATGGAGAGCTTCCTGGCCGGCGGGCGGCAGGAGCTTTCGCTGGGGCGCGCTTCGGAGCTGACCTACGGGCAGTCGATCACCGACGCCTGCCTGGCTTGGGACGACACCGCGCCGCTGCTGGACGAGCTGGCCTCGGCGGTGCGGGCGCGCCGCTGAGAGGTCCCCGGCCTGGGGGTCCCCCGGTTTTCACGTTACCGGGGACCCCCGACAATTCCGGGCCGCGCGTCGGGGCCGAGCGGCTTGCCAGGTGAGGTCGGCCGGGCCGGACGGTTCGTTCGGCCCGGCGGCCGGCGAGTCAGCAGCTGCCGGCTCCCGGTTCTCGCCCAAGCGCCCCAATGTGGCCTTCGGTGCCCCCAACGCACCCAATGTGGCCTTCGGTGCGCCCAACGCACCCAATGTGGCCTTCGGTGCGCCCAACGCACCCAATGTGGCCTTCGGTGCGCCCAACGCACCGAAGGCCACATTGGGGCGCTTGGGGCGGCGGGTCAGCGGCGCGGGAAGTAGTTCTCGATGATTTCCCACCGGGCCAGGTTGTGCTTGGCGTCCGCCAGCGCATCGTGCTGGTCGGTCGGCGCCGCGGGCAGCTTCGGCTTCCCGGCGTCCTCCCAGCGCTGGCGCAGGTCACGGGTGAACCTCGGCAGCTGCCGCGGCAGTGCCGGCATCGGGCCCCACAGCTGGGCCAGCGCCACGTGGTCGTACGCCGCGAACCAGGCCCACAGCTCGATCCCGCCCGGTGGCTTGCCGAAGAACTCCAGCAGGTCGCTGCGGATCTTCTCCCTGCTCCGCCACGCCCGGTCGGCCGGTGAGGGCAGCTTGTCCAGGACGTTGTCCCGGACCCACGGCCCCGCCTTCGAAGGGTCGAACTCCGTCGAGACCGCGTAGAACTCGCGGCCCCGTTCGTCCACCACCCCGATCGACACCAAATCGATGGTCACGCCGTCTTCGATGAACTCGGTGTCGTAGAAAAAACGCACTGGTGAACAGTAGTGGTGGCTCAGCCGACCTTGGAATCCGGCACCCGGGCCGCGTCGCGCGCGCCGGGCTGGGCTGGCACCGCGGGCTTCACCCCGGCCGCCTCCGCCGCCAGGAGTTCCTTGGCCTTGGCCGCGTAGATGTCGACGTACTCCTGGCCCGAGAGCTCCATCAGGGCGTACATGATCTCGTCGGTGATCGACCGCTCGATGAAGCGGTCACCCGAGAGACCTTCGTACCGCGAGAAGTCCAGGGGCTTGCCGAACCGGACCTCGAGGCGGCGGGGCCACCACATCTTCGAGCCGATCGGGTTGACCTTGTCCGTGCCGACCATCGCGACCGGGACCACGACGCCGCCGGACTCCAGGGCGATCCGCGCCACGCCCGTCTTGCCCTTGTACAGCCGTCCGTCCGGGGAGCGCGTGCCCTCCGGGTAGATCCCGAGCAGGTGCCCCTCGCGGACCAGGCGGGTCGCCGTGTCGAGCGCGGCCTGGGCGGCGTTGCCGCCGGACCGGTCGATCGGGAACTGGCCGACGCCGGTGAAGAACCACTTCTTGAGCGTGCCCTTGAACCCGGGCTCGGTGAAGTACTCGGACTTGGCCGGGAAGGTCACCTTGCGCTTGACGCGCAGCGGCATGAAGAACGAGTCCGCGACCGCCAGGTGGTTGCCGGCCAGGATCGCGCCACCCGTCTCGGGGATGTTCTCCGCGCCGACGACCTTGGTCGGCCAGAGCGTCTTGAGCAGCGGTCCGAGGAACACCCACTTCATGAGCCAGTACAGCACCGGTGTCTCAGTCCTCCATCGCAGCCGCAGCCCCTGTTCACCCGAGACGAACAGCCTACGAACCCGGGTGGCCGCCGCACAACGGCGACCACCCGGTTACCGCTTCGGCAGCGATCGATCTCACAGCGAATTCCGGGCCCGGGCGGACCCCCACAACGTCCACCGGCCGTGAGAGCATGGAGTGACTGCACCGCTCACACGGAAGGCGATCGCATGGGCGTGCTCGCCGGCGCGGAACCGTTCGGCCACACCGGTTCGGCCGAAACCGGGTTCCTGCTCTGCCACGGGTTCACCGGTACCCCGGCGAGCATGCGGGCCTGGGGTGACCACCTGGCCGGGGCCGGGTTCACGGTGCGCTGCCCGCTGCTGCCCGGCCACGGCACCCGCTGGCCGGACCTCAACCGCACGACGTGGGAGGACTGGTACTGCGCCGTCCGCGAGGCCCTGCTCGCGCTGCTGGCGACGTGCAAGACCGTGTTCGTCGGCGGCCTCTCCATGGGCGGCACGCTCACCCTGCGCCTGGCCGAGGAGTTCGGCGACCGGATCGCCGGGATCGTGCTGGTCAACCCGTCGGTGACGCGGCTGAAGTGGGACACGCGGCTGCTGCCGGTGCTGGGCCGGATCGTGCCGTCGGTGCCGGCGATCGCGAACGACATCAAGAAGCCGGGCGAGACGGAGCTGGCCTACCCGCGGACGCCGGTGCGCGCGGCGGCGAGCCTGGCGAAGCTGTGGGCGGTCGTGCGCGCCGACCTGGCGAAGGTGACGCAGCCGGTGCTGCTGCTGCACTCGTCGGTCGACCACGTCGTCGAGCCGGTGAACTCGCAGCTGGTGCTCGACGGCGTCTCGAGCACCGACGTCACCGAGGTCGTGCTGGAGAACAGCTACCACGTGGCGACGCAGGACAACGACGCCGAAGTGATCTTCACCCGCAGTGTCGAGTTCGCGAAGGCGCACGCCGCCCAGCCGGAGGAGACCGCATGAGCCGGGGGAAGGACGGGCCGGAGGACGTCGACGCGACGTTCGCCGAGATCGTCGCCGACCTGCGGGCCGCCGGGTTCGGGCTCCCGGAATCGGATACCGCGGACACTGCGGACACTGCGGACACCGCCGGCACGGCCGGCGCGGAGCCGGAGTCGCGCAGGACGCCCGAGCGGCCCGCCGACCCGCCGGCCGTGGAGGCCCCGCCGGAGCCCGGCTGGCGGTCCGGGGGCACGTCGTGGGACGCCACGATGTTCTCCGACGACCCGGCGGAGGACGACGAGCACTACGTCCCGCCCGACCCGCCGCCGCTGCCCCGGCCGAAGCTGGGCGCGTTCCTCATCCTGCTGCTGTTCCTGGCCGGGCTGTTCCTGCTGATCCTGCCCGGCGCGATCGGCGTCGGCCCGACGGTGGCGACACCGCTGGGCATCCTCGCGCTCGCGACCTCGATCGCGCTGCTGCTGCTCCGCGTGCGGCAGGGTCCGCCGCCCGGCGCGGACCCCAGCACCGGCGCCCAGGTCTAATCGGACGGCGATGCACATCGAGTTCAGTCCTTCGCGGCGATCGACCGTCGGCGCGGAATGGGAGCTCGGCCTGGTGGACCGCCGCAGCGGCGAACTGTCCTCGGTGGCCGAGCAGATCCTCGAGGCCGTCCGGCCCGACGAGCAGGCGGAGCACCCGAAGATCAAGCAGGAGCTGCTGCTCAACACGATCGAGATCATCACCGGCGTCTGTAGCACGATCGCCGAGGTCAAGGCCGACCTGAACGACTCGCTCGACGTCGTGCACGGCGTCGCCGACCCGCTCGGCGTCGAGATGTTCTCGGCGGGGACGCACCCGTTCTCGAACTGGTACCAGCAGAAGGTCACCGACAAGGAGCGCTACGCCAAGCTGATCGACCGGACCCAGTGGTGGGGACGGCAGATGCTGATCTACGGCGTCCACATCCACGTCGGGGTCGACCACCGCGAGAAGGTGCTGCCCGTCCTCGACGCGCTGCTCAACTACGCGCCGCACCTGCAGGCGCTGTCGGCGTCTTCGCCGTACTGGGGCGCCGAGGACACCGGGTACGCGTCGAACCGGGCGCTGATGTTCCAGCAGCTGCCGACGGCCGGGCTGCCGTTCCAGTTCCGGAAGTGGGCGGAGCTGGAGAGCTACGTCGAGGACATGTTCACCACCGGCGTGATCGACAGCTTCTCGGAGATCCGCTGGGACATCCGGCCGTCGCCGAAGCTCGGCACGATCGAGATGCGCGTCTGCGACGGCCTGCCGACGCTGGAGGAGGTCGGCGCGATCGCGGCGCTGACGCAGTGCCTGGTGGACGACTTCGTCGAGCGCCTGGAAGACGGCGAAATCTTGCCGACGCTGCCGCCGTGGCACGTCCAGGAGAACAAGTGGCGCGCGGCCCGCTACGGCACCGACGCGATCATCATCCTGGACGCGGCCGGCCGCGAGCGGCTGGTCACCGACGACGTGGCCGACCTGCTGGACCGGCTCGAGCCGGTGGCGCGGCGGCTGGACTGCGTGGCCGAACTGCGGGACGTCGAGTCGATCCTGCGGTACGGGCCGAGCTACCGGCGGCAACGAGCCGTCGCGGAGCGGCACAAGGGCAGCCTCAAGGCCGTCGTCGCGTCGCTGGTGGCCGAGATGCGCGACGGGATCGCGAAGGACTAAAGCTCGTCGAGCTGCCGGCGGAGCGTGCCGGGGCCGAGGATCGAGGCGCCGAGGGCCTCGACGCGCCTCTTCAGCTCACGGTCGGCCGTCGCGACCAGAACGCTCGCTTTTTGCTGCGCGACGACCTCGACGATCTTCGAGTCACCGTCGGTGTCGGCGGCGACGACCTCGACACCCGCGGCCGACGTGACGCGCTTGGCCTGCCCTTCGACGACCAGGATGATCCGCGGCCACCAGGTCACGGTGGCGTCGTCCGGGTCGGGCACGCCGGCTTCGGCGAGCTTGGCGAGCCGGTCGCGGAGCCGCTCGGCGGCGCCGTGCCGGTCGCGCCACCAGCCGTCCGGACGCGAGCCGACGACGTTGGCGCCGTCGACGACCAGGACGAGTTCGCGGCCGACCCGGTCGCGCAGGTCCGGCCACGCGGCGGCGAAGTCGCGGTGAAGGGGGTAACCGGGGACGTCGTCGGGATCCACCCAGCGCACCTCCGCACTTTCGGTGTTGGCGACGCGCGCCTCGGCGCCGTCGGCGAGGGCCAGGACGGTGGTGTAGCTCCAGTCGCCATGATCGACGACGGAGGCGGAGACCGCACGGAAGGCATCGGCCGGAACGGAGGCCTCTTCGAAGGCTTCCCGCGTGGCCGCGCCGACGGCGGTTTCGCCGGCTTCGATGGCCCCGCCGGGCAGCGCCCAGGTGCGGCCGTGGTGCACCCACCAGGCGCGACGCTGCAGGAGAACACCGCGGGCGGGATCGACGAGCAGCAGGCCCGCGGCACCGTAGCGGCCCCAGTGCAGGTGCCCGCAGGAACAGCGGACGAAGACGCTGGCGGACGGCAGGCTCACGTGTTCAGCGTGTCACAGGTCGCCCGCGGATCATCTCTCAGCGGAAGCCGAGGCTCTTCGCCGGCGGCCGCCGGGGCTCCCTCCCGCCGGGCTCCCTCCCGCCGGCCGCCGGCGAAGAGCTCGCGGGAAAGCCACGGCAGCAGACAGACCGGAACGTGAACGGGGCCCACACCCCCCGCAACCCCGATCCGAAGCCACAACACGGCGGGCGGCGCCGGGTCAAGGCACGCTTTCCCGCCTTGACGCGGTGCCGCCGGCCGTAGTCACAATCAGGCTTCGGGGTGGCGGGGAAGACCGCCGACGGGACGGCTACTGGAGCGGCCGCCGCATGGACCGGCCGCCGGATGGGTCGGCCACGGGACCGAGTGATGATCGCCGAACGTGGGCGGCCGTTGCGGGCCCGCCCCCGATTGCCACGCTACCGGGAGCCACCGACAGTCCCGCCCGAGCGGACCGCCGCACCGGGCCACCATCCACAACTCCGACGAGCACAGGCCAGGTCAGACCGGGATCATCGCCGCTTCCAGAAGCCCGGGCCGCGCCCAGGCCAGGTCATCGCCCGCTCCCAGAGCCAAGGCCGCCGCACGCAAGCCAGGTCAGACCAGAGTCTTCGCCGCTTCCAGCGCCAAAGCCGCCGCGCCGACGATCGCCGTGTCGTCGCCGAGGTGAGCCGTCCTGATCCTTGCCAACGGCCGGTGGCGCGCCCCCGTGATCGTCGCCGCGTAGTGCTCGCGGGCCTCGTCCAAAAACAGGGGCGCCGACTCCGACACGCCGCCGCCGATCACGATGATCTCCGGGTCGAACACGTCCGCCACCAGGGCCAGGCCCTCGCCCAGCCACTTGGCCAGCTCCGCCATCGCCAGCTGGGCGATCGGGTCGCCGTCGCGGGCCGCGCCCGCCACTCTGCGGCCCGTCACCGAGCCCGGGTCGCCCGCGACCTGGGGGGCCAGCACCGTCGAGCGGCCCGGGTGGCGCGCCAGGAGCTCCACCGCCGTGGCCGCCAGGGCCGTTCCGCTGCAGTAGCGCTCCCAGCAGCCGTACTTGCCGCACGGGCAGGGGCGGCCGCCGCGGACCACCGTCAAGTGGCCCAGCTCGGGCGCGACGCCGTACGCGCCGCGGTAGAGCTTGCCGTCCAGCAACAGCCCGGCGCCGATGCCCGTGCCCAGTGCCACCAGGGCCGCCACCTGGGCGCCGCGGGCCGCGCCGAAGCGGTGCTCGCCCACGATCGCCGAATTGACGTCGTGCTCCAGCAGCACCGGCAGGCCGACGCGCTTTTCGATCCGGTCGGCGACCGGGGCGCCGCGCCACGCCAGGTGCGGGGCGAACATCACCGACCGGCGGTCGCGCGCCACGAAACCCGCCACCGCGAGCCCGACCCCGGCCACCTCGTGCCGGTTGCGCAGGTCCTCGACCACGCCGGCGATGGCGTCCTCGAGAGCACCTTCCTCGGTCGGCGTCGCGACGCGGGCCGTGTCGAGCAGGGAGCCGCGTTCGTCCACCACGCCGGCCCGGATGCTCGTCCCGCCGACGTCCACCCCTATCGTCCGCACTCAGCTCTCCCACTCGTCGCGCCTGCGGACGGCGATGTGCTGCACCCTCGCCGGCGCCGTGGCGTCCGGCGCGGGCCGCGCCGCGGGCCGGAACCCGGGCATGTGCACGCCCTCCTCCGGCTCCCACCGGTCCGCGAGCACCGCGCGCAGCAGGGCGACCAGCTGCGCGAGCTGCTCGGCCAGCCGCGCGACCAGCTCGGGCCGTTCCCCCCGCACCACCGCGACGATCGCACAGAGCGGACACCAGCCGCACGCCGAACCGTCCGGTTTCGCCTCGTCAGTGGTCCCGTGCCCGGCCGCGAGCAGGCCTTCGAGCCACGGCGCCGCCTTCTCCGCGACCAGCTCGGCGAGCAGGCGGATCTCCTCCGTCAGGCGCGGCCCGTGTTCCTCTTCGCTCACCCGCGTCCCCGGTTCCCGGCCAGGTGCACGACCAGGCCGTCGGCGTCGGATTCCGCGCCGGTGATCCGGCACGGCCGCAGCGGCTCCGGCAGGGCGATGAGCCTGCGGAAGCCGTCCACGGTGATCGCCAGGTCGTCGTCGACGCGGGCGAGGTCGACCTCGGCGTCCCGCGCCAGCGGGAGCGCGACGCGCAGGGTGTACCCGTCCGCGGCCGGGCGCACCCGCAGCAGCGGGGTGACGGGAGCGCCGTTGCCCGCGAGAGGGTCTTCGCTCCCGTAAAGCTCGGCGGCGATCTCCAGCAGCGCGGGCAGCCCGACCGGCTCGACGGCGCGGTGCTCGACCCGGGCGACCGGCGCGATCCCGGCCGCGGCGAGTTCGGCGAGCACGGCGTCCTGCTGCGTCCGCCGGGTGCGCAGCCAGGACGCGGCGCCGCCGCGCCAGATGCCGGGCGCGGGCATCAGCCGGTTGGCGATCAGGCCGTCGACGGCGATGCCGCGCAGGGCCAGGGAACTGAGCGTGCGTCGCGCCTCGGCGACGACCACCCGCTCCGGCGTCAGGACCAGCCGGACCGTCGTCACCGACGGGTCGGTGAGCAGCCCGCGCAGGCCGTCGAGGTGGGCGCCGAGGCGGCGCACCGAGTCCGTGACGCGGCCGCGCGGCCCGAACACCCGCGTCAGGTAGCCGGAGACGGCCTCGGGCAGGGCGAGCAGCCGCAGCGTCTCGGCCGTCGGCCCGCAGTCGACGACGACGGTCTCCCACGGCCCGTCCTCGGCCAGCCGGCGGACCTCGGTGAGGGCGAGCAGTTCGTCGACGCCGGGCAGCACGGTGAGCTCTTCGGCGTCGAGGGTGTCCAGGCCCGCACCGGCCAGCACCGTCCGCAGCTCGCCGCGCAGCCGATCCCAGCTCGTGTCCACCAGGGTGCGCGAATCGACCTGCACGCCCGAAAGGAGGGTGTCCACTTCGGACGGTTCGGCGCCGAGGGGCTGCCCGAAGGCGTCACCGAGCGAATGCGCCGGGTCCGTGGACACGACGAGGGTCTTCCTGCCGCGAGCGGCGAGGGCGGCGCCGGTGGCCGCGGCCAGCGTGGTCTTCCCGACACCCCCCTTGCCGGTGCACAGCAGGATCCGCACGTTAGCCCTCGGCCCGCTTCTTGAGCTCCTTCAGCGCGGTGTCCATGACCATCTTCTCGGCCTTGCGGCGCAGCAGGCCGATCATCGGCAGCGCCAGCTCGACCGACAGCGTGTAGGTGACCCGCGTGCGGCCGCCGAGGTCGGCCAGCGCGTAGCGGCCGTTCTGCGCCTTCTGCATCTGGCCCTTGACCAGGTGCCAGCTGACGCCGAGGCCGTCATCGTCCCAGTCGTACTCGAGAGTGTAGACGTCCTTGATCGGCCCCGCGTCCAAGGTCAGCTTGACCTGCTTGGCCCGGCCCTCGGCGTCGGTGTCGAGGACCTCGGTCTGCCGGACGGCCTTGGCCCATTCCGGGTACGCGGGGAAGTCGGCGATCACGGCCATCACCCGGCTGGGCTCGGCGTCGACCTCGATGGACTGTGTGGACTGCTCGGCCATGGGTCGAAGCGTAGCCGCCGCGGTTGGTCACCAGCGCAGCACGTAGGGCTGCCCGGTCTCCTTGAAGTGACCCACGTTACGGCACTCGGTCAGGCCGACCCGGGCGCGCGCCGCCAGGGGCTGGTGCACGTGGCCGAACACCGACCAGCGCGGCCGCTGGGCCCGGATCAGCTCCAGCAGCGCCGTCGAGCCGATCTCGCTGCGGCGCGCGACGACGTCGTAGGTCAGCTCCGGCAGCGCGGGCGGGCCGTGCGTGCAGAGGACGTCGACCTGCTCGAGCGCGGCCACGCTCCGGTCGTAGTCCGCGCGATCCCGCAGGTAGGGACGCCAGGCGGCGCCCTTGCGGGGCCGCGGGACGACGCCGTCGGGCAGCAGCGCGCCACCGACGAACCCGAACCGCAGGCCGCCGATCTCCGCCACCTCGCCGTCGAGCACCCGGACGCCTTCGCCGGCGAACTCCGGCCACAGCGCCGGGGTGTCGACGTTGCCCGGCGTGGCGTAGGTGGGCGCGGTCATCGCCGCGAACAGCGTCGCGTACTGGGCGCGGATCGCCTCGTCGACCGCGGCTCCCGGGTCGTCGAGGGTGGCCCAGAGCGTGCGCGAGAAGGCAACGGTTTCGTCACGGGTGCCCTCACGGCGCAGGCGGGCGAACTCGCCGACCTTCTCCGGGCCGAACAGGGCGCCCATGATGCCCTTTTCGTAGTCGTGGTAGTCGACGAAGTCGATCAGGTCGCCGAGCACGACCAGGGCGTCCGCCCCGTCGCCCGCCCGTTTCAACGCGTCCGCGTTGCCGTGCACGTCCGAGACGACGTGTACCCGCACCGGTGCTCCCCCTAGCTTTCGACGTCACTGCCTTCGCCGCGCGGAGGGACGCCGGGCTCGCGCCCGTCCTCCAGGATCTCCTTGAGCCCGAGCGCGTTCGCCTTGGCCGCGCGGGCGCGCCGGTCGAACTCCCGCCGCAGGTCGCGTGGCGCCAGCTCCCGGGGCGTCCCGGCCGCGTCGGCGGGGGTCGCCCGCAGGAAGTAGTGCAGCAGGGTGCCGTCGAGCACCGGCTCGAGCCAGACCTCCATCGTACCGACGAGCGCACCCGTCACGGTCCAGCGCAGGCCCTTGTCCCCCCGGTCGGTGTAGACCTCGAGGACCAGGTCGGGCCAGTAGCGCCGCCAGGAGGCCGGCTCGGCGAAGACCGCGGCCACGGTGGCGGGCGGAACGGCGAGGAACGTCTCGTCGACGATGTCGAGTGAGGGTGGCGCGTTCACGTGCGAAGAATGTCACGCCCTCGCCTCGCGGCGCCGATCAGCATGGTCTTAAGGTGCTCACCACGCTAAGTTGACTGGCGGGTAACAGCGGTGTCACCTGCCGCACGCGTTGAACACGGAGGTCCACGTGCGCGAATACAGCGCTCCCGCCGGCAAGCCGGTGGCCGACGACGAAAACATGTCCGACGTCGTCTGGGCGAACGCCGAGCGGTTCTCCGACGTGGTGAGCTTCCGCCGCCAGGTCGAGGGCAGCTGGCTGGACGTGACCGCCAAGGAGTTCGCGGCCGAGGTACTGGCCGTGGCCAAGGGCATGGCCAAGGCCGGGATCGGCCGCGGCGACCGCGTCGCGATCATGTCGAAGACCCGCTACGAGTGGACGCTGATCGACTTCGCGATCTGGGCGGCCGGCGCGGTCACCGTCCCGATCTACGACACGTCCTCGCCCGAACAGGTGCACTGGATCCTGTCCGACTCGGCCGCGAAGGGCGTGTTCGTCGAGACGAACGGCCACGCCGCGGCGCTCGAATCGATCCGGGACCGGCTCACCGACCTGGCCAGCACGTGGCAGATCGAGGGCGACTCCCCCGCCGTCGAGGAGCTGTCCGCGCTGGGCGCTTCGCTGTCGGACGACGAGCTGCACGACCGGCGGCGCGAGGTGTCCGCGGACGAGCTCGCCACCATCGTCTACACCTCCGGCACCACCGGCCGCCCCAAGGGCGTCGAGCTGACCCACCGGAACCTCCTGGCCGAGATCCGCGCCGACATCGAGGCGTTCCCGCAGCTGATGGAGCAGGGCAACTCGCTGCTGTGCTTCCTGCCGCTGGCGCACGTGCTGGCCCGCGCGATCGCCGTCACCGCGCTGACCGCCCGCGTCACCCTCGGGCACACCCCGGACGTCAAGAACCTGGTCGCCGACCTGGGCACGTTCCGGCCGACGTTCGTCGTCGCCGTGCCGCGCGTGTTCGAGAAGGTCTACAACTCGGCGAAGCAGAAGGCCCACAGCGAAGGCAAGGGCAAGATCTTCGACGCCGCCGAGGCCACCGCGGTCGCCTACAGCGAGGCGCAGGACAAGGGCGGCGCCGGGCTCGGCCTGAAGCTCAAGCACCTGGCGTTCGACAAGCTGGTCTACGGCAAGCTGCGCGCGGCCCTCGGCGGCCGCTGCGTCGCGGCGGTCTCGGGCGGCGCGCCTTTGGGTGCGCGGCTGGCGCACTTCTTCCGCGGCATCGGCGTCCCGGTGTTCGAGGGCTACGGCCTCACCGAGACGTCCGCGGCGGCGAACGTCAACACCCAGACGGCGTTCCGCGTCGGCACGGTCGGCAAGCCGGTCAACGGCACCTCGGTCCGCATCGCCGACGACGGCGAAGTGCTCCTCAAGGGCGACGTCGTGTTCCGGGCCTACTACAACAACCCTGTCGCCACGAAGGAAGCGCTCACCGACGGCTGGTTCCACACCGGCGACCTGGGCGAGCTCGACCGGGACGGCTTCCTGAAGATCACCGGCCGCAAGAAGGAGATCATCGTGACGGCGGGCGGCAAGAACGTCGCCCCGTCCGGCCTCGAGGACACGATCAAGGCGTCCCCGCTGATCAGCCAGGCCATGGTGGTCGGCGACCAGCGCCCGTTCATCGCGGCCCTGGTGACGGTGGACGAGGAGTACTTCCCCTCCTGGAAGTCCCAGCACGGCAAGCCCGCCGCGGCCACGGTCGCGGAGCTGGCTTCGGACGCCGACCTGCTCGCGGAGATCCAGGCCGCGGTGGACGAGGCGAACAAGTCGGTGTCCAAGGCCGAGGCGATCAAGAAGTTCACCGTGCTGGCGAACGACTTCACCGAGGCCGGTGGCGAAATCACGCCGAGCTTGAAGCTGAAGCGCAACGTGGTGACGAAGAACTACGCGAACGACATCGAGGGCCTGTACCGGAAGTAAGCGCCCCAATGTGGCCTTGGTTGCGTTCAACGCACCCAAGGCGGCCTTCGGTGCGTTGAACGCACCGAAGGCCGCATTGGGGCGCTCGGGCTCAGTCGCGCTGGGCCGCGATGAAGTCGCGGTACCAGCGGTAGCTGGCTCGCGGGGTGCGCTGCTGGGTCTCGTAGTCGATGTGGACCAGGCCGAAGCGGTGCTTGTACCCGTGCGCCCACTCGAAGTTGTCCAGCAGCGACCAGCAGAAGTAGCCGCGCAGGTCCACTCCCGCCGTCGCGGCGGCGCGGGCCGCCTCGAGGTGCTCGCTCAAGAAACTGATGCGCTCGTAGTCCGCGAAGTCGCTCCGGTCCGCGTACACGCACCCGTTCTCCGTGACGTACACCGGGGGCAGCCCCGCGTAGCGGTTGTGCAGGCCGACCAGCGCTTCCGTGAGGCCCTCCGGCTCGACCGGCCAGCCCATCCCGGTGCGCGGGACGTCGTCCGGCAGCTGTGTGGTGTCCACCCCGATGTCGGTCACCGTCCGCCGGGCCGGGTCCGGTTCGCGGTGCGGGGCGTCCGCGACGTGCAGGCGGTAGTAGTAGTTCACGCCCAGGTAGTCCAGCGGTGCCCCGATCGTCTCGAGGTCGTCGTCGTGGCGGAACGAGAAGTCCGAGACGCCGTCGAACATCGCCGGCAGGCCCGGTGCGTAGCGGCCGCCGAACAGCGGGTCGGTGAACTGGCGGCGCAGCAGGGTGTCCTGCCGCGCGGCCGCCGCGGTGTCGGCGGGCGAGGACGACACCGGCACCGCCGGCGACTGGTTGAGGACGATGCCGAACTGGTGCGGCAGCGCCGCCCGCTCGCGCATCGCCCGCACCGCCAGGCCGTGGCCCAGCAGCAGGTGGTGGGCGGCCGCCAGCGCGCCGTGCCCCTCCCGGGCTCCCGGCGCGTGGCGGCCTTCGCCGTACCCGGCCACCGCGCACGGGTACGGCTCGTTCAGCGTCGTCCAGTGGTCGACGACGTCGCCCAGCTCCTCGTGCACCAGCGCCGCGTACTCGGCGAACCGGAACGCCGTGTCGCGGGACCGCCAGCCGCCCACGTCCTCCAGGGCCTGCGGCAGGTCCCAGTGGTACAGCGTCAGGAACGGCTCGATCCCCCGCTCCCGCAGGCCCTCCACGAGCTGCCGGTAGAAGCCGAGGCCCCGGCGCTCCAGGCGGTGCCCGTCCGGCTGGATCCGCGGCCAGGACACCGAAAACCGGTAGGAGTCGACGCCCAGGCCGGCGAGCAGGCCGAGGTCCTCGCGCCAGCGGTGGTAGTGGTCGGCCGCCGGTTCGCCGGTGTGGCCGCCGGCCACCGCGCCGGGGACCGCCGCGAACGTGTCCCAGATGGACGGTCCGCGGCCGTCGACGTCGGTGGCGCCCTCGATCTGGAACGCCGAGGTGGCCACGCCCCAGCGGAAGCCGGGTGGGAAGCTGGAAGTCACGGTGAGCTCCGGTGGGTCAGCCCTTGAGCGCGCCCTGCATGATGCCGCCGACGATCTGGCGGCCGAACAGCAGGAACACGATGAGGACGGGGACGGTGCCGATGGTGGCGGCGGTGAGCACGAGCGTGTAGTCGGTGGTGTAGCCACTGGCCAGTGTGGACAGTGCGGTTTGGACGGTCGGGTTCTCCGGCACCAGCACCACCAGCGGCCAGAAGAAGTCGTTCCAGGCCTGCATGAAGGTGAACAGGCCGAGCACCGCCGCGGCCGGGCGTGCGGCGGGCAGCGCCACGTGCCAGAACAGCCGCAGCGAGCCGCAGCCGTCCATCCGGCCGGCTTCCAGCAGCTCCAGCGGCAGCGCCCGCTCGAAGTACTGGCGCATGAAGAACACGCCGAACGCGGTGACCAGGCCGGGCACGATCACCGCCTGCAGCTGCCCGGCCCACCCGAAGTCGGCCATCATCATGTACAGCGGCACCACGCCCAGCTCGGTCGGGATCGCCTGGGTGGCGACCACGACGAGCAGCAGCGCGGTCCGCCCGCGGAACCGCATCTTGGCGAAGGCGAACCCCGCCAGCGTCGAGAACAGCACCACCGAGACGGTGATCGTGCCCGCGACGATCAGCGAGTTGCCCAGTGCCAGCGCGAAGTCCGTCTGGTCGAAGACGCGGGCGATGTTCTCGAACAGGTGCCCGCCCGGCACCAGGACCGGCGGCACGCTCCCGACCGCCTCCGTCGTCTGCGAGGCGACGACGAACGACCAGTACACCGGGAACGCCGAGCCGGCCAGGATCGCGACCAGCGCGGCGTAGGTCCACGGGCTGGCGACCCGCCGGGCGAGCCGCCGGGCCCGCCCAGGGGGTCGCGAGCCCGGCGGCGCGGGGGCGGCCGGGGTCAGCACGGTGGTCATGTCCGCTCCTCAGTCCGTTTGGATGCGCCGGGTCACCAGGTACGACAGGCCCGCGACGAGCATCGTGGCCACGGCCAGGATCAGCGCGATCGCCGAGCTGTAGCCGAAGTCGTACTTGGTGAAGCCCTGTTCGTAGAGGTAGAGCGCGGCGGTCTGGAACTGCCGGTCCGACCCGCCGGTCGCCGCCGCGGCGCCGGGGTTGAACAGCAGCGGCTCGGCGAGCAGCCGCATGTTGCCGGTCGTCGCGATCACCGTGGAAAAGATGATCTGCGGCCGCAGCAGCGGCACGGTGATCCGCCAGAACTGCTGCCACCCCTTGGCGCCGTCGAGGGTGGCGGCCTCGTACATGCTCGACGGGATCGCCTGCATCGACGCCAGGAAGATCAGCGCGTGGTAGCCGGTCCAGCGCCACACCACCATCGACGCGATGGCGGTGTGCGAGCTGGCCGTGCCGGCCTGCCAGTCGACCTGCCCGGCGCCGAACCAGCTCAGCACCCAGTTGATCAAGCCGAAGTCCCGGCCGAACAGCTGCGCGAAGATGATCGTCACCGCCGCCACCGAGGTGATGTTGGGCAGGATCATCCCCATCCGGAACATCGTCCGCCCGCGCAGCCGGCGGTTGAGCAGGTGCGCGATGCCGAGCGCGAACAGGATCTGCGGGATCGTGGTCAGCAGCCACAGGCTGACCGTGTTCCCCATCGCGTTCCAGAAGTACGGGTCGTGGAACAGCAGCTGGTCGTAGTTGCCGAAGCCGATGAAGGTCGCGCCCTCGGCGTCGATGAGGTTCCGCTTCTGCAGCGACACGAAGGCCGTGTACAGCAGCGGGAACAGCCCGAAGACGCCGAAGATGAGGAAGTACGGGCTGATGAACCCGAACGGCGACAGCTTGACGTCCCACTTCTGCCGCCGTTCGGCGAAGGTCAGCGTGGTGGTGCCGGCCATCACTTGATCTTCGCGACGTCACCGACCAGCTGCTGCCACGCCGCCGCGCCGTCCTGCTTGCCCTGCTCGACGCGCTGCATCGCGTTGCCGAACTCGGTCTGCACGTCGCCGGCCTTCGGGCCCTGGTACTGCGGGTTCAGCTTCTTCGCCGCGTCGGTGAAGAGCTTGCCGACCGGGGCATTGTTGAAGAACGGGTTGGTGTAGCCGGTGATCTTCGGGTCGTCGTAGAGCGACGGCGCCGACGGCAGCAGGCCCTTGCTGGTGAAGACCTTGGCCTGCTGCTCGGGCGCGGTCAGCCAGGCGGCGAGGTCGGCGGCTTCCTTGGTGTGCTTGCCCTGCTTGGGCACGGTCAGGTACGAGCCGCCCCAGTTGCCGCCCCCGCCGGGCACGCTAGCGATGTCCCACTTGCCTGCGGTGTCCGGCGCCTGGTCCTTGATCTTGGTCATCATCCACGCGGGGCACGTGACGGTGGCGAACTGGCCCTGGGTGAAGCCGGTGTTCCACTGCGGCGTGCTGTACAGCAGGCCGGCGCTCAGGTTCGCCTTGACCGCGTCGGCGACGAGGTCCCAGCCCTGGCGCAGCGCCGGGTTGCTGCCCACGATGAGCTTGTCGTTCTGGTCGTAGTAGCCCTGCGGGGCCTGGCCGACGATCGCGTTGAGCACGGTCGGGCCGCCGTCCATGAACTTGACGCCGTTCGGCGCCTTCGCCTGGAAGCGCTTGCCGGTCTCGAAGAACGCCTGCCAGGTGGGCCAGAGCGCGGAGACGGCGTCGCGGTCGGCGGGCAGCTGGGCCTGCTCGAACAGGTCGCGGCGGTAGCAGATGGCCAGGCCGCCGACGTCGGTGCCGTAGCCGATCTGCTGGCCGCCCTTGGCCAGCGACCCGGCCCACTTCCAGCCGAGCCAGCGGTCCTTGAGCTTGTCACCACCGACGGTGTTGAGATCGACGAACTTGTCCGGCGTCGCCTTGAACTGGGCGACGTAGCCGGTGTCGATGGCCTCGACGTCCGCGGCGCCCGCGCCGGTGGCCAGGTGCGCGGCGAGGTTCTTGTGGTGGTCGGAGTAGGCGGCGGTCCGCTCGGTGATCTCGATGTCCGGGTGCGCCGCCTGGTACTCCTTGATCAGGTCGGTGTAGCCGAAGTTGCCGAACAGGCCGAGGCTCAGCTTGACCTTGCCACCGGCGGCACCGCTGTCGCCGCACGCGCTCAACGCGGTGAGCGCGACCAGGGCGGCACCCACCCCCGCGAGCAGGCGGATCCGGCGGGTTGTCGTTTTCGGGCGCATGAGATCTCCGTTGTTCTGCGGGCCGGTCGGAAAACGCGGGTCCCATGAGAGCGCTCCCAACGCCTCGTCGTCAAGTAACGAAATGATAAACAGACCTGGCGTTTACGCAGTCTGAGCGGGTGTGCTACAGATGTAACCGGTTACAAGAACGGAGTTCGCCATGGTCACCGCTCGCGAGGTCGCGCAGCTATGCGGGGTTTCCGTCGCCACTGTGTCGCGGGTGTTCAACCGCCCCGCCACGGTCAGCGCGACGACGCGCGAACGCGTCGAACGCGTGGCGCGGGACCTCGATTTCTCGCCGAACGAGTCGGCGCGCGCGCTGTCGCGGCAGCAGTCGGCGATGGTCGGGCTGGTCTGGGACACCGACCACCGGCGGCCCGGCTGGCGGCACCCGTTCCTGCAGGACCTGTTGCTGGGCCTCAAATCCGCGTTGAGCTCGCACGGCTACCACCTGCTGATGCTCGCGACGAGCGACGACGCCCGCGACCGTCACCCCGGCGTTTCGCTGGCCGACCCGATCGGCTACGTGAGCATGACCCGCCGGCACCACCTGGCCGGGCTGGTGCTCATCGACAGCGGGACGGACGCCGACGCGTTCACCGCGTTCGCGCAGTCCGGGTTGCCGTGCGTCGCTTTGGACGTCGCCCTGTCCGGACCGCGGGCCACCCACGTGACCTCGGACAACGCGGGAGGCGCGGCGGAAGCCGTCCGGCACCTGGCCGCCCTCGGGCACCGCCGGATCGCGACGATCACCGGCCCCCGCGGCAACGCGCCGGCCACGGCCCGCACCGAGGGGTACCGGCGCGGGCTGGCCGACGCCGGGCTGCCGGTGTCGGAAGACCTCGTGATCGGCGGCGACTTCTACCGCGAGAGCGGGTTCGTCGGCATGCGCCGGCTGCTGGCCCGCAAGGAGCCGCCGACGGCGGTGTTCGCGGCCAGCGACGAGATGGCGGTCGGCGCGCTGCTGGCGGCCCGCGCGGCCGGGCTGCGGGTGCCGGCGGACCTGGCCGTGGTGGGGTTCGACGACATCGAGGTGGCCTCCCTGGTGGACCCGGCGCTCACCACGGTGGCCCAGGACAAGCCGGGCTTCGGCACGGCGGCGGCCGGCGCGCTGCTGGCGATGCTCGAGAACGCGACGACCCCGGAACCGGTGCTGCTGCCGACGAAACTCGTGGTCCGCGACTCCTGCGGCTCCCGGTCGTGAGTGGTAACGCGGGTTAGAACCCCCTTTACCACTCACGACAAGCCGCGGCAGACCCCTAAACGATGATCTTCGTTTCCCAGTCGATGTGGTGGGCGTACAGCCAGCCGCTTTCTTCGCCGACGTCCTGGCCCGCGCTCGCCGCCACCAGCTTCTCCACCCGCTCGCGGCGCAGGTTTTCGTACGCCGCGAACGCCGATGCCGGGTCCGGCCGGTCACGCAGGCACTGTGCGAGGACCACGCTGTCCTCGATGGCCATCGAAGCGCCCTGGGCGGCGGCCGGGGACGCGGCGTGCGCGGCGTCCCCGACGAGGACCAGCTCGGGCGTCGACCACACCCGCGTCTCGGGGACGTCGTAGGAGTGGCCGCCGAAGACCTCGTCCCCGGTGGCGGCGATGATGTCCGCGCAGGGCAACGGGTCGCCGTCGAACGCCGCGTGCGCGAACTCGCGCCAGCCCGCCGGGGTGACCGCGGCGATCTCCTCGCGAGGCCGCTCGGCGTCCGGGATGCGGGCGAACCAGAAGGTCGCTCCGGCCGGGTCCGTGGTGAACCCGAAGGCCGCCCGGCTGCCGCGGACCATCCGGTAGATCCCCGGCGCCGCGGGCAGCCCGCCCGCGCGCGTGTAGCCGTACACGACGGTCAGCCCGGTGTAGCGGGGCTCGTCCGCGGCCGGGTCGATCAGCTGCCGGACGACCGACCGCACCCCGTCCGCACCGACGAGGACGTCGCCGGTCGCGGTGGTGCCGTCGGCGAACTCCGCCGTGACGCCACCGGCTTCCGGCGTCGCGCGCACCAGCCGGCGCCCGCGCTCCAGCGGGACACCGCGGCGCGCGGCCTCCTCCTGCAGGACGCGGTAAAGCGTCGCCCGGGTGAGGGTGCGCGGCCCGTCGAGACCTTCGGTTTCGAACTCGCGCCGCCCGACGGTCTCCCCCGTCGGGGCGACGAGCTCCACGCCGTACGCCGCGAAGGAACTGTCGATCACGGGCCCGTCGGCGCCGATGGCGCGCAGGGCGTCCATGCCGTTGTGCATGATCGTGAGGAACGCGCCGACGTCGTCCCCGCCGGCGGGATGGGCCTCGAACACGACGGGTTCGTGCCCGGCCAGCTTCAGCGCCATCGCCGTGACCGTGCCGGAGATCCCGCCACCCGCGACCAGTACCCGCACTTCGCGCCCCCTCGACTCCGCGTGCCGCCGCCGTTGACGTTACCGCGACGGCGGCACCCGGCGCCTACTGCTCCTTCGCACCGCTGGTGGCGATTTCGCCGTTGAGGCCGCGCGGGTAGAACCCGCCCGAGGTCACCTTGTCCGGGTTGAGGTAGGCGATGTTGAGCACGCGGTCGGCGGACCGCCCGAACGCGATGCCGTTCGCGTCCGCGGGGACGAGGTTCGCCTTGCCGTACTTCAGCACGCCTTCGTCGTCGTCGGCCTTGCCGTCGAGGCTGTCGCGGGCGTCGGAGATCTTGTTCGTGATGTCGCCGAGGCCGCGCTCGAACAGCTGGCTGCGCACGATGCCCGCGTGGTACGCCTCGACCGCGAGGATGCCCGCCGCCGCGTCGAGGAACGTCTTGTTGTTCACCAGCGGCGCCGCGCCCTTGTAGGCCGACACTCCGACGTCCTCGAACAGGTAGGCGGCGAGCAGGAAGTTGTTCTCGCTCCCGAAGGGGTCGAACGTCTGGCCCTGCTTGATCACCCCCGCGGCCTGCATGGCCGCGGTGAAGCTGTTCTGGAAGTCGATCTCCGGCTGCGCGACGGCGGCCTTGTCCAGCGCCTTGCGCAGGAAGGTCACGTGGGCGACCTCGTCGCCGGCGATCTCCTGGACGATCTGCTTGGTGTGTTCGCTCTTGAACTGCACCGCGTGCCCGCCGGACACCTTGCCCAGGTTGCCGACACCGTTGACGTACTTGTCGTTCAGCCCGTAGCCGTAGACGGCGAACGAGTACAGGTTCGCCTCGAGGTACTCGAGGTTCAGGGCGAAGTTCAGCACGGCGGCATCGCTCGCCGCCTCCTTCGCCTTGTCACCTCCCTGCGCTCCGTACTGCGATGTGGCACCGGCCGAGCCGAGGCCCAGTGACAGCGCCGTGCCGAGCGCGCCGGCACCCGCGACGCCGAGCCCCGCCGCTCCCGCAGCCTTGAGGAAGCGGCGGCGGTCGGTCGCGTTCTCCGCGCTGCGCTCGATCAGCTGCTCTGTGTAGCGTTTTCCGAACACCGGGGGACGTCCTCTCGTGACGAGTTCGTCCACCTCACCCACCGGTCATACGTACCCGGACGCCCCCCGGCTCGGTCAAAAGGGAAAAAATTTTGATCGACTTCGGTTTTCCCAGGTCAGCCGCGTTGCGCGACGGCGAGCCGGACGCACACCGCCAGCGCGCGGACGGCCTCTTCGACCTCGGCGAGCTTCGGGAAGGTCGGCGCGATCCGGATCACGGCGTCGGCCGGGTCGTCGCCGTGCGGGTGGGTCGCCCCGGCGGGGGTCAGCGCGACACCGGCCTCCTTCGCCAGCCGCACGACCTCCTTCGCGGTGCCCTGCGGGACGGTCAGCGTGATGAAGTACCCGCCGGTCGGCTTGGTCCAGGACGCCAGGTCGGCCAGCTCCTCGGTGAGGATGCGGTCGACGGCCGCGAACTTCGGGCCGATGATCTCGGCGTGCTTGCGCATGTGGGCGCGGACGCCGGCCTCGTCCTTCAGGAAGTGCGCGTGCCGCAGCTGGTTGACCTTGTCCGGGCCGATGGTGCGCTTGCCGGTGTTGCCGGTCCACCAGGCGAGGTTCGCCTCGGAGGCGCCGAAGAAGCCGACGCCGGCCCCGGCGAGGGTGATCTTCGAGGTGGAGCCGAAGACGAAGACGCGGTCGGCGTGGCCGGCCTCGGTGGCCAGGGCCAGCAGGTCGGCCAGCTCCGCCTCGGCGTCGGTGAGGTGGTGCACGGCGTAGGCGTTGTCCCAGAAGATCCGGAAGTCCGGCGCCGCGGTGCGCATGGTGGCGAGCCGCTTCACGACGTCGTCACTGAACGTGACCCCGGTGGGGTTGCTGTACTTCGGCACGCACCAGATGCCCTTGACGGCCGGGTCCTCGGCGACCAGCGTCTCGACGACGTCCATGTCGGGGCCCTCGTCGGTCATCGCGACGCCGACGAGCTCGATGCCGAAGCGCTGGGTGAGCGCGAAGTGGCGGTCGTAGCCCGGGACCGGCGCGAGGAACTTGACCTGCGGCTCGTCGGCCCAGCGGCGCTCGGCGCCGGGCAGCTTGCTCAGCAGGGCCTGGACGACGGCGTCGTGCATCAGCTCGAGGCTCGAGTTGCCCGCGGCGAGCAGCTGCCCGGCGGGCACCTGCAGCGCGGGGGCGAAGATGCGGCGCAGCTCCGGCAGGCCGTTGAGGCCGCCGTAGTTGCGGACGTCGGTGCCGTCCTCGGCCTTGAAGGTGCCGTCGCCCGGGAGGGACAGCAGCGCGTTCGAGAGATCGAGCTGCTCGGGGGACGGCTTGCCGCGGGTGATGTCCAGGGAGAGGCCTCGGCCGACCAGGGCCGCGTAGTCGCTGCGGGCCGTGTCGACGTCGACGGAAGCAGTGGTCATGGCCTCAACGCTAAACCCGCCGTCGATACCATTTCGGGGCGGGTCCTGGCTAGGGTGGTAAGGGTGCAACTCGTCGTCCACGCCGACCAGCGTCAGTTCTCGGTGCGGGACTCCCGTTCTCGGTTGACGGGCAGCGGGTGGACTCCGGTCGCGGTGGAATCCCACCGGATCGGGGTGGAGCCCGGCGGTCTCGCGATCGCGACGGCGCGGTCGGACCTGGTGGAGTCTTCGGTGACCCTGCTGCCCTCGGCACCTTCTCTCGCGCCTGACGCCGAGCACGTCGTGGAAGCGGATCTTCCGGTTCCGAGCGGCCGGCTGGTGATTTCCGGACCGGCCGACTACCCGTCGCAGGAGAAGTTCTTTTCGGTGCTGCCGGGGCGGTACCGGGCGCGGGTGTCGTACGTGCCGGCCGGGCCGCCGTCGGTGGACTGGAACGACCACGAGTACGGGGAGCACTACCGGTACGTGGTGGAGCTGTGGCCGGTCGAGGAACCGTCCGATGTGGAGGTTCTCCGCCAGGGCGCCACCGTCTGGGACGGCTGACGGGAACACAGCCTTCTGGGCCGCCGCTGCGACGGGCCGGACCACAATCTGACGCTTTCCCGTATCGGCCGTAACACGCTCGGCGACCGAACCGATCTCTCAGTGCACCGACCATCACAGAGAGCACATCGACGCCGACCGCAGATGTGGCGGCGGCCCCGGACTTCCGCCCGGCCGGCGGGCGGTTTCGCACGTGAGCACAGTGCGCCGGACTCGATCCACTGGGAGGAGGGGGATGGCCCGCTCGGACACCTGGATCTCGCTGATCAATGCCGGAGCCGTAGCCGTTACCGTGTTCAGCGCGGCCCTCGCTGTTGCCAACATTGTCCAGAACGACCAGCCGGCTTGGGTTTCCGTCGTGGTTGTCACGCTGTCCACCGGGCTGCTCACCGCAGTGTTTTTTGCCCGGCGCAGGACGAGTTCCCCACCTACCCCGGGAATCGGGATGGTGCCGATTTCCCTACTGGCGATTTCCTTGGTCACCGGCATTGTCCTGGTGCTTCGCGGCGGATCGGGCCTCCGGCTACCCCAGACAACCACGCCGGCGGATCCGGCCGTCAACGCCTGGCACCTCGCGGTCATCGCCCTCATCTCCGGGGCGCTGTCCTGCGCCGCACTGGAATTCGTCAAGAAGCTGTCCCCACTGGCGATGCGGTTCAACCGGAGAGCCGTCGTGTCGAGCTTCGGCACGAAGATCGAAGACGGCAAATTCCGCTCCGGTGCGGCCTTCTCCGAGCTCTCCGGGCTGCCCACCAAGATCTCCTACGCCGGGAATCTCCGCCAAGTGGCCGCCCAGGTTTCACAGTCGTTGCGCGAGCAGTGCCGCGCCGACCTCAGCGAAGCGACGGAGGATCGTGACGCCCTTCGCCGGTTCATCAGCTCGCTGGGTCCGCAGTGGCCGATGCTCTCACCTCGGCTGGTCGAGCGACTCAGCTACGAAGAACTGTTGCAGCTCGCCGACGAACAGATCGAACGACGGGTCGACGCTTTCCAGATCGAGGCCACCGCACACTGGCATTCGTCTTTGCGGGCGGCATCCGCACTGATCGCCTGCGCCCTCTCCGGAGCCGGAACATTGGCCAGCGGCGCCTCCGTACCGGCCATCGCGATCGCTCTGGCGCTCGGCCTGGTCGTCGGCGGCCCGGTGTCCTGGACGGTGCGGGACATCATCCGGATCATCGAGCGGGGTGCCCGGAGATGACCGGCCACGACTTCGTCATCAGTGTGCGGGAAAAGCCGCGCGGAGGCGGGCGGCGAGCCTCCATCCTCGAAGAACCGCGGCCTCTCGGTGATCAGATCTGGGTCATTTACATCCACGGCTTCAACGTGGATCAGGAGCGGGCACTGCACCAGGGACGCACCCTCTGGACCAACCTGTTCGGGGGAAATCCGCCGAGCCGGATCCAGAAGGGTGCCTTCCTCTGGCCGAGCGACCGGTACTTCAGCCGTTCGTGGTCCAGGATGGCCTACCCCGCGATGATCGATCGCGCAGCCCGTTCCGGCCGGCAGCTCGGCGACTACCTCGCCACCCGGAACCGGGATTCGGCGGTCCTGGTCGGCCATTCGCTGGGTTGCCTCGTGGCGCTGACCGCAGCCGACCGGCTGCGCGGCCGGGGAACCGCGCGTGGTTTCGCCCTGCTCGGCGCCGCGGTGGACGTCGCCGAAATGGAAAACGACGGTTCCTTCACCGTCGTGCCACTCGCTCGCCGTGAGGCGGTCGAGTACAGCCCCTCGGACAAGGTGCTCCGGCAGGTCTTCGGGATCGGGCAGAAGTTCGCCGCCCCCTACTCCCCCCGCAGCGAAGCGGTCGGTCTCCGCGGTGAGCCCCGGTCACGTGGCTGGAAACATCGCGACTGCGGGTTCGACCACCACACACATTGGCGCGAGCCCGACACCGTCGCGGTCGTCGAATGGGTGATGGACCACGCGGGTACCGGCCGGTCCCCGTCGAGCACCACCTCGGCCGAGCGGAATCCCGCTACCCGAGACCCGGAGGGACCATGAACCGGTCCGGCAGCCACGAGGCCATCGACGCATCCCTCAAGAAGTCGATCGCCGAGCACGATCCTCGTCTCGATTCCGCGCTGTTCAACGGGGGCACGGTCCTCGCGTTGGGCGCGACCATCCTGGCGACCGCGGCAAGCTGGCCGGCCGACTTCTCGTGGTTACCACGCGCATTCTCCGGCCTCGCCGCTTTCTTGATCGGCGTCGAACGCGCTTTGAACTTCGGGGAACGCTGGCGCTACCACCGTCGTCTCCGCGACAGCTACCGCTCACTCCACGACCGGTTCGCGCTCGCGCGTGAGCTGCCGGCACCGCAAAGCGACGAACTGATTAAGAAGATCATCGACGACCTCGAGAAACTGCGGCGCACCGAGGGCGACATTCCGCGCGGCGGATGGCCACCTGACTGACGAGTGACGAGGGGCAAGCCCGATCGCCGGCGCGATTTTCAGAGCGCCGTCAGGGTGGCCAGCTTCCAGCGGCCGTCGACCCGTTTCGCCGTCACCGCCAGCTGGGCCACCGAGGACGTCGGCGCTCCCCCGCCGTGGGCCACCGTCTGCTGGTCCAGGAACAGGAGCAGATCCGCGGAGTCGCCCCGCAACGACCGGACCCCGATCGCCCGGACCGTGGTCGTGCGGGTCAGCTTCTCCGCCGTCGCACGGGTGCGGGCCGAGGCGAACTGGGCCTGGTACTGCCGGACCGCGTCTCCGGTCAGGACCTCCGAAGCCGCCCGCTCGGTGCGCGGCAGGTTCGCGTAGTCGTACGAAAACACCGCCTTCACCGCGTCGCTCACCTCGGACGACACCGCCGCCGTCGCCGGCGGATCCACCAAGGCGAGGTTGTCGCCCGGGGTCAGCGAGGCCGCTTCGATGCCGAACCACGCCGTGCAGCCCAGCGCCAGGACCACAATCGCCACGAGGACCCTCGTCATGAGCCCGCCGCCTGGACACCCGCGATCTTCCACCCGTCCGGGGCGCGGGACACGTCCACCGTCAGCCGGTTCAAGCGCGGTGCGGCGGGAGATCCGCCCGTCGACACCCGGACGTCCACCACGGCCAGGAGCCGCGCTGTCCCGCGTGGCACGTCGATCTCCGTCACCGCCGCCTGGACCAGCGACGCGGACGACACCGTGCGGGCCGTGGCGGCCCGGTCGATCTGCAGCTGGCGGTCCCCGGCCAGGTCCTTCCCGTACTGGCCCGTGGTCGCCGTGATCCAGCGGTCCACGTCCGCCGCCGCCGTGCGGTAGTCGATCGTGTTCAACGTGACCAGCTGGGGACCCGACGCGGCCAGCACCGCGTCACGCTCGCGGCCCCGGGCGTAGGAATCGTCGGCCGCCGCGCGCCACCAGGACCAGCCCGAGAACGCCGCCGCCAAGACCGACAAGACCGCCAGCACCACCAGGAACCGCAGCTTCACGGCGCGCCCAGCAACCGGGCCAGCCCGCCCGCCGACGGCCCGGTGAGCAGGCTCAGCATCCCGGGCAGCTGCTGCGGCGCCGGCGCGGCCTGCTGCTGCGGCGCGGCCGGAATCGCCGGCGGTTTCCCCGCGTAGGGCGCGTTCTGCGCCCCGCGCACCCCGGTCGGGCTGCCCGGCGGCTCGGCGCAGTAGGCGTTCATGTTGACCGGCGCTTCGGTCTCGTCGTTCGCCGGACGCTGCTTCGTCCCCTCATACCCCTTCGTGCACGAAGCCGGGTCGAAGAAGTTGAACACCACGCCCAGGTGACCGGTGCCGTCCGGGGACGTCGACGGCGAGAACGCGGAAATGATCGGGTACGCGACCAGCAGCTCCTCGATCGAATCCTTCCGGGACGTCGTGATCTGCGCGGTGGTCAGCAGGTTGGCGAACAGCACGCCCAGATCGGTCCCGGACGCGGCCAGCACGTCGCTGATCTGCCGGCTCAGCCGCGGCGCTTCCGCGATCACCCGCCGCAGGTCCGGATCGGACTTCTTGAGCTGACCGGCGATGGTGCGGAGCCCCGAAGCGAAGTCGGTGATGTTCGCCGCCTGGCGCTCCTGGGTGCCGAGCACGATCCGCGAGTTCGCCAGCAGCCCCTGCGTCTGCGGCACGTACTGGGCGGCCACCGCCGTCAACGACCCGGTGCTGTCCAGCAGCTGCTGCAGTTCCGGGCCCGCGCCCGCGAACGCGTTGTACGTCTCGTCGACGACCGTCCGCAGCGAGTCCGGGTGCACGCTGGCGACGAGGTCGTCGAGGTGGGTGAGCACGGTGTCCGGCGACGGCGGCAACGACGTCTTGTCCGCCGTGATCACCGAGCCGTCCTTGAGGAACGGCCCGCCGTCGTGCTGGGGCAGCAGGTCCACGAACTGCTCCCCCACCGCCGACCGGTTCGCCACCTGCGCGTGCGCGTCGGCCGGGATGTCCGGGGCGCCGGAGTCGATGTCGAGGGCGACGTCGACGCCGTGCTCGGTGAGCGTCATCGACGTCACCCGCCCGACCGTGACCCCGCGGTAGGCGACCTCGGAGTTGACGAAGACGCCGCCGGAGTCGGTCAGCTGCGCGGTGACGACGTACCCGCGGTTGCCGAAGAGCCGGTCCAGCCCGGCGTACCGGCCGCCGGCGTAGACGACCGAAACCACCGCGATGACGACGAACGCGAAGAGCTGGATCCGGATCTTGCGGGTCACCGGCCGCCCCCGATCAGGCCGAGCAGCCCGCCCAGCAGGCCGGGACCGGCCGCCGGCGGGGCCGAACCCAGGTCGGGCAGCGGCAGGGGCGGCGCGACGGCGGAAGGCTGGCCGCCGATCCCGGACGGCAGCGCGATCGGCGGCTGCGACGAGTTCGTGAAGTTCGAGATCAGCGTGTCGAGGTCGAGGTTCACGTTCGCCTCGACGTTCGCGTAGTCGCCCTTGATCACGTTGCCCGCGTAGTCCGGGAACGGGTAGGTGAGCAGGATCTGCAACGCGTTCGGCAGGTTCTGGCCGGCCTCCCCGAGTTTGGCCAGCGTCGGCTGCAGGGCCTTGAGGTTCGCGACGAGCTGGTCGCGGCTCTTCGTCACGGTGTCCACCGCGACGCCGGACAGCGTGTTCAGCGCATTCAGCATCCCCACGAGCTGGTCGCGCTGGTCCGTGACGACCTTCAGGCCCGGCGCGAGGTTGTCCAGCGCGTTCGTCAGGTTCTGCGTCTGCCCCGTCAAGGTGTGGGACAGCTTCGCGAGGCCGTCGATCGCGCGGAGGATCTCGCTCTTGTGCCCGTCGAGCTGGGTCGCCAGTTCGTCCACCCGGGACAGCAGCGCGCGGATCTCCGGCTCGTTGCCCGACAGGGCGTCGTTGAGCTCGTGGCTGATCTTCTGGATCTGCTCGACGCCGCCGCCGTTGAGCAGCAGCGAAAGCGCACCGAGCACCTCCTCGACCTCGGGGTTGCGGTTGGTGCGCCCGAGCGGGATCTGCCCGCCGTCGGCGAGGCGACCAGCGGCCGGCTCGGCGGTCGGCACGCTCAGCTCGACGAACTTCTCCCCCAGCAGGCTCGACTGCTTGAGTTCGGCGCGGGCGTTGGCGGGCAGCGCGATGTCGCCGTTGACGGTCATCGCCACCAGCGCCGACCGCGTGTCCGGGGTCAGCGTGATCTTGTCGACCCGCCCGACGGCGACGTCGTTGACCTTCACGCTGGACTGCGGCACCAGGTCGAGCACGTCGGTGAACAACGCGGTGACGTGGTACGGGTGGTCGCCGACGTCGGCGCCGCCCGGCAGCGGTGTGCCGTAGAGGCCGTTGAACCCGCCGTCGCTGCAGCCGGCCAGCACCAGCACCCCGGCCAGCGCCCCGGCGATCCGCCGGCGCCCCTTCACTTCGCACCGCCGGAAAGCTGTTCCATCACGTCGACCAGCGGGAGCGGCAACGGCGGCAGCGTCCCGTTCTGCAGGGAGTTGAGCACCTGCGGGATCGTCGGCAGCTTGAGCGCGCCGTCCAGGATCGGCGCGAGCTTCTTGCAGATGTTCCCGAGCGCGTCGGGGACTTCCTTCGGGGTGACCGCGCTGATCAGCCGGCACACGGTGAGGATCGGCGGGTTGGTCAGCTCGTTCAGGTTGTCGCGGACGGCGATGGTGCCCGACGCCGCGTCGTAGGAGTTGATGAAGTTCGTGGCGCCGGTCGGCGCGATGTCGAGCACCTCGGCGAGCGCGGCGCGCTGGTCGACCAGGACCTTCGACAGCGACGCCAGCTTGTCCACATTGGATTCCAAGGCCGTCTTGTTGTCGTTGACGAACTGCTGGACGTCGCCGAGCGCGCCGCCGAGGGACTGCAGCGCGGCGCCCACCTCTGAGGAGTCCGCGGCGAGGAACCGGCTGACGTCGGCGACGCGGCCGTAGAACTCGTTGAGCTGCCGGTCGCTCTGGGCCAGGGCCCCGGTGAACGAGTTCAGGTTCTGCACGGTCGAGAACAGGTCGTCCTTCGAGCCGTCGAGGGTCTTCGCGAGGTCGGCCAGCTGCCCGACCGTCGAATTCAGCGAAGCACCGTTGCCCTTCAACGTGTTCGCGGCGGTGTCGAGCACACCGGACAGCGCGCCATCCTTGTTGGCACCGTTCGGGCCCAGCGCCGTCGACAGCTTGTCGAGGCTCGAATACAGGTCGTCCAGCTCGACCGGAGTCGCCGTCCGGTCCTTCGCCAGTACCGTGCCCGAAGCGAGGACAGGTCCGCTGTCGTAGGCCGGGGTCAGCTGGACGTACCGGTCGCTGACCAGGCTCGGCGCGACGACGACGGCCCCGACGTCGGCCGGCAGCGGCACGTCGTCGACCCGCATGTCGACGCGGACCGCGTCGCCCTGCGGCGTGACGTCGGTGACCTCGCCGACCGGCACGCCGAGCACCCGCACCGACGAACCGGCGTACAGCCCGACGGTCTTGCCGAAGTACGCGGAAAGCTTGGTGCCGTTCGACGACCGGAACACCAGGTACAGCCCCGCGGTGACGACCAGCGCGAGGATGCAGGCGAACGCCAGCCAGGTCACCAGGCTGCGGCCGCGGGACGTGTGGATGGTCATCGGCGGCCCACCCCCTGGTTCGGCGCCGCGATCGGCGGGGTGCAGCCTTCGGGGTTGATGTGCAGCCCGCCCACGGTGATCGTCGGCGGCAGCAGCCCGCACAGGTAGCCCTCGAACCAGCGGCCGTTGCCGGTGGCGTTCGCGCCGACGCGGGCGAACGGCGCCATCAGCTGCAGGCTCTGGTCGAGGTTGCCCTGGTTGCGCTGCAGGATGTCGGTCACCTTCCCGAGCTTGTCCAGCGTCGGCTTGAGCTGCTCGCGGTTGTCCTGGACGAGCCCGGTCAGCTGCGCCGAAAGCTGCTGGGTGCCGGTGAGCAGGGCGTTGATGGCCTGCTTGCGGTTCTGCAGCTCGGTGAGCAGCAGGTTGCCGTCGCTGATCACGCGCTGCAGCTGGGCGTTGCGGTCGGACAGCGTCTTCGAGACCTGGCTGGTGTTCGCCAGCAGGGTGTGCAGGTCGGCGTCCCGTGAGGACACCGTGCGGGCCAGCGACGACAGCCCGGTGAGCGTGTCCTTCAGGTACTGCGGGCTGTCCTTGAGGCTGTCGGACAACGCGTTAAAGCTGTCCGCGAGCTGTTTCGTGTCGATGTCGCCGACCGTCGTCGACAGCTGCTCGAAGGCGTCCTGCAGCTGGAACGGGGTGCGCGTGCGGGCCTGCGGAATGGTCTGGTTCGGCTCCTGCGCGCCGCCGCCCTTCGGGTCGAGCGCGAGGTACTTCTCCCCCAGCAGCGTCTTGATCTCGATGGACGCCGTCGTCGCGTCGCCGACCCGGACGTCCTTGACGCGGAACTTGACCAGGACCTGCTTGCCCGCCAGCTTCACCGACGACACCGTGCCGACCTTGACCCCGGCGACCTCGACCTCGTTGTCCGCGGCCAGCCCGGCGGACTCGCCGAAGTACGCCGAGTACGTCGTGCCGTTGCCGAAGAACGGGAGCTGGTCGGAGAAGTACGTCGTGGCCGTGACGAGCACGATCAGTACGAGCGCGACCGCGCCGACCATCGCCTGGTTGCGTTCCTTCAGCGGCTTCACGGACCACACCTCTCCGCGCGCTCGGTGCCGGGGATCGGGATGATCGGCAGGGTGATGTCCAGCGAGGAAATGCCGATGGTGCCGGTGATCCCGCACAGGTAGTAGTTGAACCAGCTGCCGTAGCTCAGGGTCCGGGTGAACTTCTGGAGGTTGCCCGGCAGTACTTCGAGGAGGTGGTTGAGGAGCTCGCCGGAGTCGCCGAGGTTCTGCGAGAGCACGCCGAGCTGGGCGACGTCGTCCTTGAGAGCCGGGCGCGCGTCGGCCAGGAGCCCGGTGGTCGACACGGCGAGGTCGCCGAGGGCGCTGACCGCGTCACCGATCGGTTTGCGCTGCTCGGCCAGCCCGCTGACCAGCTTCTGGGTCTGCTCGATGAGGTCGCCGAGCTGCGGGCCGCGGGCGTTGACCGTGCCGAGCACCGTGTTGAGGTTGGCGATGACCTGGCCGATCACCTGGTCCTTGCTCGCGATCGCCGACGTCAGCGACGCCGTGTGCCGCAGCAGGCTGGTGATCGTGCCGCCCTCGCCCTGGAAAACGCTGATGATCTCGGCCGAGAGCTGGTTGACGTCCTTCGGGCTCAGCGCCTTGAACAGCGGCTTGAAGCCGTTGAAGAGCACGGTGAGGTTCAACGCGGGTTTCGTGCGCTCCGGCGGGATCGTGCCGCCTTCGGGCAGCGCCTTGTCCCCGGGGACGTCGGTGCCGAGCGCGAGGTAGCGCTGCCCGACCAGGTTGCGGTACTTGATCGTCGCGGTCACCGTTTCCGGCAGCCGGTAGGCGTGCTCGACGTCGAACCGGACCTCGGCGAGGTTCCGCTCGCCCTCGACCACCTCGATCGTGTCGACCTGGCCGACCTTGACCCCGGCGATGCGGACGTCGTCGCCTTCCTTGAGCCCGGACGCGTCGGTGAACTTCGCCAGGTAACCCGATGTCTCGCCGAAGTTGGTGTTCGCGATGGTGGCCGCGAGGATCCCGGTGAACAGCACGGTGACGACGGCGAACACCACGAGTTTGAGCAGGGACGGGACGAAGCTCCTCACTTCAGCTCCACCTCCGCCCCGCGGTAGAGCGGCCCGACGAGCAGGCCGGCCCAGCCCGGCACGGCACCCGGCGAAGTGCCGAGCGCGGGCGAGGCGAGCAGGTCGATCAGGTCGTTCTCGTAGGCCGAGCCGACGATCGTGCCGTCCCCGCCGACGGCCCCGCCGCCCGCGGTGATCGGGCCGGGCAGCTTCTCGGGCGGGTTCTTCGGCGGCGCCGGCTTGCTGGAGCCGTCCTTGATGGCGCCGTCGGGCGGGTACTGCGGCCACACCCCGGGCTTCGGCACGGTCGGGTAGCAGCGCGGGCCGCGCTTGTCTTCGTATTTCGGCTCGTCGACACCGGGGAGGTACTTGCCGCGGCTGGCGGCGAACTCGATGGTGACCCGGCTGACCTCGGGGTGCGCGGTGCCCTTGCCGAACGCCAGCTCCGCCCGCGGCACCGACTCGGCGAGCTGCCGCATCAGGCACGGGTACTCGGGCGCGTACTTGGCGAGGACGTCCAGGGTCGGCTGGATCGCCGTGGTGAGCCGGATCAGGTTGTCCTCGTTGACCTGCAGGAAGCTCGTGAGGTCCACCGAAGCCGCGGTGACCGTGGCGTAGAGGTCGCTCAGCTGCGCGCGCTGGTCGACGATCGTCCGGCTCGTGGTCGTCAGGTCGGAGAGCGCCTGCAGCAGGTCCGGCGCCGCCTTGTCGTAGGTGGCGGCGACGTTCGCGAGCCCGGTGATGTCGGCCTTGACGTCGGGCAGCGACGGGTTGAGCTTGCCGAGGTAGTCCGACAGCCCGGCCAGGGTCTCGCCGAGCTGCTTGCCGCGGCCGTCGAGCGCGGTCGCCACCGCGGTGAGCGTGCTCGACAGCTTTTCCGGCTGGACCGCCTGCAGCAGCGGCATCACGTCGTCGAGGACCTTCTGCAGCTCGATCGCGGCGCTGCTGCGGTCCTGCGGGATGACGTCACCGGCCTGGATCGCGCGTTCCGGCTTCCCGGGCAGCTGCAGGGCGACGTACCGCTCGCCGAAGAGCGTCTTCGGCAGCAGCCGCGCGGACACGTTCGCCGGGATGACGGGCGTCTTGTCCGGGTCGAGGGCCAGCTCCAGCTCGGCGTGGTCGCCCTTCGCCAGCACCGACCGGACTTCGCCGACGAGCATGCCGCGGACCTTGACGTCGCCGCCGGTGCGCAGCTGGCTGCCGACCCGGTCGGTTTCGAGCTTCACCAGCGTCACCGGCGTGAACACCTTGTTGTAGACGGCGAGGGTGAGCGTGATGAACAACGCGGCGACGAGCAGGAAGACGAGCCCCAGCACCTGGTACCGGAGCCGCTGCCAGAGCTCGCGCCTCATCCCGAGATCCTCACCGTGGTGTTCGCGCCCCAGATCGCGAGGGACAAGAAGAAGTCCAGCACCGAGATCAGCACGATCGACGTCCGCACCGCGCGGCCCACCGCGACGCCGACGCCGGCCGGGCCGCCGCTGGCGTTGAAGCCGTAGTAGCAGTGGGACAGGATCACGAGCACGCTGAACACGATCACCTTCCCGAACGACCAGAGAACGTCGCCGGGTGGCAAGAAAAGCGTGAAGTAGTGGTCGTAGGTGCCCGCGGACTGGCCGTAGAGCCAGATGGTGATCTGCCGCGACGCGAGGTAGCTCGAGAGCAGGCCGACCGCGTACAGCGGGATCACCGCGGCGACGCCGGCGAGCACCCGGGTCGTCACCAGGTACGGCATGCTCGGCACGCCCATGACTTCCAGCGCGTCGATCTCCTCGGAGATCCGCATCGCGCCGAGCTGGGCGGTGAAGCCGCAGCCGACGGTGGCGGACAGCGCGAGTCCGGCCGAGAGCGGCGCGACTTCGCGGGTGTTGAAGTAGGCGGAGATGAACCCGGTGAGCGCGGCCGTGCCGAGCTGGTTGAGCGCGGAATAGCCCTGCAGGCCGACGATGAGCCCGGTGAACAGCGTCATCCCGATCATCACGCCGAGCGTGCCGCCGATGACCGCGAGGCCGCCGGTGCCGAAGCAGACCTCGGTGAGCAGCCGCAGCGTCTCCCGGCTGTAGCGGCGGATCGTGCGCGGCGACCAGGCGAGCGCTTTCGCCGCGAACGCGAGTTGCTTGCCGAGTCCTTCCAGGCTCTGGCCGGGCCGCGCGATGTACTCGAGCGTCCGGTCGGCGTCCAGGGGTTCCGCGGTCATCACATCGCCTTCGGCGGGACGATCCGCAGGTAGATCGCGGTGAGCACGACGTTGATGAGGAACAGCAGCAGGAACGTGATGACCACGGCCTGGTTGACGGCGTCGCCGACACCCTTCGGCCCGCCCGCCGGGTTCAGCCCCCGGAAGGCGGCGACGACCCCGGCGACGAAGCCGTACAGCAGCGCCTTGATCTCGCTGACCCACAGGTCCGGCACCTGGGCGAGGGCGTTGAAGCTGGCCAGGTACGCGCCGGGCGTGCCGCCCTGCAGGACGACGTTGAAGAAGTAGCCGCCGAGCACGCCGACCACGCTGACCAAGCCGTTCAGCAGCACCGAAACGACCATCGCGGCGAGCACCCGCGGCACGATGAGCCGCTGGATCGGGTTGACGCCGAGGACCTCCATGGCGTCGATCTCTTCGCGGATCTTGCGCGCGCCGATGTCCGCGCAGACCGCGCTGCCGCCGGCGCCCGCGACGAGCAGCGCGGTGATCAGCGGGCTGGCCTGCTGCACGATGGCCAGGGCGCTGGCCGCGCCGGTGAACGACTGGGCGCCGATCTGCGCGGTGAGCGAGCCGAGCTGCAGGGCGATCACCGCGCCGAACGGGATGGCGACCAGGGCCGTCGGGAGGATCGTGACGCTGGCGAAGAACCAGCACTGCTGGATCCACTCGCGGGCCTGGAACGGGCGCTTGAAGATCGCGCGCAGGACTTCCCAGGAAAGCGTCGCCAGGCGGCCGACCTGGGTCAGGGCCGCGGTTCCCGGGAGCGTGCCAGTGCCTCCGCTCACCACACCTCCCAGTAAGTCGCCGTTGACCTCCGAGTCTTCTCCACACCCGGTTCCCGCTTTTGGTTAGCGGTGTTCACTCAACCTCTTCGGCAGTTCTCCTTCAGAAGTTGAGCGCGTGCGTCGCCGTCGCCCCGCCGTCCGCGACGAATTCCGCACCCGTGCAGTACGCGCTCTCGTCGCTGGCCAGGAACAGCACCAGCTTGGCGATGTCTTCGGGCTGCCCGACCCGCTTCAGGGCGACCTTCTTCCCGACGTACGACATGTCGACTTTCTGGCCGCCCGCCGCGGTCTCGACCATCTTGGTGTCGATCGCGCCGGGGTGCACCGAGTTGACGCGGATGTGCTTCTTGCCGAGCTCCATCGCCGCGACCTTGGTCATCCCGCGGATCGCGAACTTGCTCGCGGTGTAGGCGACGAGGTAGGGCATCCCGGCCAGACCCTCCACAGAGGACACGTTGACGATGGAGCCACCGCCGGCGGCGGTCATCGGTTCAACGACCGAACGCATCCCGAGAAACGCCCCGATCTGGTTCACCCGGATCACGCGTTCGTAATCGGCCAGCGTCGTCTGCGCCAGCTCCGAGAAATGGAGGATGCCGGCGTTGTTGACCAGCACGTTCGGCGCGCCGAACTCCGTGGTCGCGCGCTCGACCGCGGCGGCCCAGCCGTCCTCGTCGCCGACGTCGAGGTGCTGGTAGACGGCCTGCTCGCCGAGGTCGGCTGCCAGCTGCTTGCCCTCGTCGTCGAGGATGTCGGCGATCACCACCTTGGCGCCCTCGGCGACGAACGCGCGCGCGGCGGCCTCGCCCTGCCCGCGGGCGGCGCCGGTGATCAGGGCGATCTTCCCGTCCAGCCTCATGACTCTCCCAGGATTTCGGTGGCGGCGAACATCCGGCCGGGGTCGCGGTCGGCAAAATAGGCACTGAGGGACGTCTCGAGCTCGTCGAGCTTCCAGCGCTGCTCGATCCGCGGGGGCTCGACCAGCGCAACGGTGCCGCCGTGCACGACGAACACCTGGCCGTTGACGTGCTCGGCCGCCGGGGACGCGAGGTAGGCCACGAAGGGCGCGACGTGCTCGACCGAGAGCGGATCGGCACCCTCGGCGGGAGGAGCACCGAACACGCCCTCGGTCATCGCCGTCCGCGCGCGAGGGCAGATCGCGTTGGCGCGGACGCCGTACTTGGCCAGGCTCCGGGCGGCCGACATGGTGAGCGCCGTGATGCCCGCCTTCGCCGCGGCGTAGTTGGGCTGGCCGGGCGAGCCGATGAGGAACGCCTCGGACGCCGTGTTGACCAGCCGCCCGTACACCGGCGCGCCGTCCGCCTTGGCCTGGTCCCGCCAGTGCTTCGCGGCGTTGCGCGACAACAGGAAGTGGCCCCGCAGGTGCACGCGCAGCACGGTGTCCCAGTCGTCGTCGGACATCGAGAACAGCATCTTGTCGCGCAGCACGCCCGCGTTGTTGACCACGATGTCGAGTCCGCCGAGGTCGAGCGCGGCCTCGGTGAGCGCGTCGGCCGTGGCCCGGTCGCCGACGTCACCCGCGACCGCGACGGCCTTGCCGCCGGCCGCTTCGATCTCGGCGACGACGTCCTTCGGCTCGCCGATGTCGTTGACGACGACCGTGGCGCCCCGCCCGGCCAAGGCGAGCGCCTCGGCCCGGCCCAGCCCCGCGGCGGCGCCCGTGACGATCGCCGTCCTGCCGGTCAAGCTCACCGCGGACCTCCTCGTCGAGTCCTGGATGTCGCGCCTACAGTAGAATCTGTTCTCGTTCAGGGCAAGCCCCTGAGTGAACGGTGCTAACTGGCAATGAACAGCGCATTCTTCGGGCACCCCTTGACCGCACTCGAAACGCGTTCTACCTGGTCGGCCGGTACCGGACCCGGCTGGACCACCAGTTCTTCCTCGTCATCGAGGTCGAAGACGCCCGGGGCGAGCCCCACGCACACCGCGTTCGCCTCGCACAGCTGCCGGTCGACGCCGATCTCCATGCTTCCTCCGCCGCTCGAGCCCTGGTACAACTAGAACAGGTTCTACTGTAACGCCGGGAGCCGGTACGGCACCACAACGAGCCGGACCGGGTGGAGGTGACGGGTGCGGATCGACTACACGCCGGAACAACGCGCGCTGGCCGCGGAGCTCCGGGAGTACTTCGCCGAGCTGATGACGCCCGAGCGGCGGGCGAGCCTCCGCTCGGGCGGCGGCGAGTACGGCGATGGCCTGGCGTACAAGGAGATCGTGCGACAGCTGGGCAAGGACGGCTGGCTCGCGCTGGGCTGGCCGAAGGAGTACGGCGGGCAGGCCCGGTCGATGCTCGACCAGCTCGTCTTCACCGACGAAGCGGCCGTCGCCGGGGTGCCGGTCCCGTTCCTCACGGTCAACACCGTGGGCCCGACGATCATGCGCTACGGCACCGAAGAACAGAAGGCGTTCTACCTGCCGAAGATCGCCGCGGGCGAGCTGCACTTCTCGATCGGCTACTCCGAGCCGGAGGCCGGCACCGACCTGGCGTCGCTGCGTACGCGCGCCGAGCTGGACGGCGACGAGTACGTCGTCACCGGCCAGAAGATGTGGACGAGCCTGATCGAGTACGCCGACTACGTCTGGCTCGCGGTCCGGACCGACCCGGACGCGAAGAAGCACCGCGGGCTGTCGATCCTCATCGTGCCGACGTCCGCGGACGGCTTTTCCTGGACCAAGGTGCACACGGTCGCGGGGGCCGGGACGAGCGCGACCTACTACGACGGCGTGCGCGTGCCGGTGTCTTCGCGCGTCGCCGAGGAGAACGCGGGCTGGCCGCTGATCACCAACCAGCTCAACCACGAGCGCGTCGCGCTGACGTCGTCGGCACCGATCCGCAAGGCACTGGCCGACGTCACGGCGTGGGCGAAGGAGACCGGCGCCATCGACCACGAATGGGTGCGGCTGCACCTCGCGCGGGTGCACGCGGGCGCGGAGTACCTGAAGCTGCGGAACTGGCGGATCGCCTGGGCGGCCGCGGCCAGTGAGCTCGGCCCGGCCGAGGCGTCGGCGACGAAGGTGTTCGGCACGGAGTTCGCGATCGAGGCCTACCGGCTGCTGATGGAGGTGCTCGGCGCGGCGGCCGTCGTCCGCGAAGGCTCGCCGGGGGCGCTGCTGGCCGGGCGGATCGAGCGGCTGCACCGGTCGGCGCTGATCCTCACCTTCGGCGGCGGCACCAACGAGATCCAGCGGGACATGATCGCCGCCACCGCCCTCGGCCTGCCCGTCACGCGCTAGGAGCACCTATGGACTTCACCCCTTCCGAAGCGTCGGCCGACCTCGCGGCGCTGGCCCGGCGGTTGCTGGCCGACAAGGCCACCCACGACCCGCACGGCACCGGCGGCTTCGACACGGTCGCGTGGACGGCGCTCGGCCAGGCGGGCGTGCTGGACGCGGCCCTGCCGTCGTCGCTCGGCGGCGGCGGGTTCGGGCTGCTCGAGCAGTGCGCGGTGCTGACCGAGGTCGGCCGCGCGGTGGCGGCGGTCCCGTATCTGCCGTCGATCACGATGGCGGCGTCGGCGCTGGCGGAGTTCGGCACGCCGGAACTGGTGGACCGCTGGGTGCTGCCGGTGCTGCGCGGCGAACGTGTTCTCGCGGTGGCGCTGTCCGGCTTCACGGCGTCGGACGGCCGGGTGTCCGGTACGCAGACGGCGGTGCCGTTCGCGGCGTTCGCGCACGGGTTCCTGGTCGCCACCGCGGACGAGGTCTTCCTGGTCGACGCGGCCGCGTCCGGGGTGTCGGTGCGGCCGCAGCAGACGGTCGACCACGCGGACGCGGGCCTGCTTTCCCTGTCCGAAGTGCCCGGAGTGTCGCTGGGCGACATCGGCGAGTGGCTGCGTCTGCGCGGGACGGTCGGGGTGTGCGCCCAGCAGCTCGGCGTGGTCGAGCGGGCCTTGGAGCTGACGGCGGCGTACGCGGCCGAGCGGAAGCAGTTCGACCACGTGATCGGCGGGTTCCAGGCGGTCCGCCAACGCCTGGCGGACGCCTACCTGGACGTCGAAGCGGTCCGCCTGACGACGCAGCAGGCGGCCTGGCAGCTGACCGCGGCCGTCCCGGCAGCCGAAGCGGTGGCGACGGCGAAGTTCTGGGCGGCGGAAGCGGGCCACCGGGTCGCCCACACGGCGGTGCACGTCCACGGCGGCGTCGGCATCGACGTCGACCACGTGGTGCACCGGTACTTCACGGCGGCGAAGCGCCTGGAGTTCCAGCTCGGCCCGGCCACCCACCAGCTCTTGGCCTTGGGCGACCTCCTCGCCCGCGAACCCTGACGGTCGGCCCCCGTACCCAGGCAGTCGGCTCGCGTACCCGGACAGTCGGCCCACGTACCTGAGTGGTCGGCTCGCCGGCCGACCCTCCAGGTACGCGAACCGACCCTCCAGGTACGCCGGCCGACCCTCCGGGTACGGGCGGGTCAGCTCGCCGCGTAGGTCCAGAACTCGCGCATCAGCGGGGTGGGCTCGGGGCTGGTCAGCTCGACCTGGGTCAGCAGCACCGAGACCGTGCCCGTCGCCGGGATCAGGTGCAGGGACGTGCCCGCGCCGCCGACCCAGCCGTAGCGGCCCGGGACCTCCCACGGTTCCTTCGCGTCGACGTCCACCGATCCGCCGTAGCCCCAGCCCTGGCCGTGCAGGAACGGCCGGCCCGCGGCCCGCTGGGCCGGCGTCAGGTGGTCGGTGGTCATCCGGTGGATCGACTCCGGCGTCAGCAGGCGGTGGCCGCCCGCCGTGCCCTCGTCGCGCAGGAACCTCGCGAACGCCAGCAGGTCGTCGGCCGTCGAGACGAGCCCGGCGGCCCCGGACGGGAACGGCGGCGGGGTGCTCCACCGGCCCTCCGGCGAGTCGATCAGCCGCAGCCCGTCCTCGCCGCGGCGGTAGGCGCTGGTGAACCGGCCGAGCGCCGCGGTCGGCACGGTGAACCCGGTGTCGGCCATGCCGAGCGGCTCGAACAGCCGCTCCGCCAGGAACTCCGGCAGCGGACGGCCGGCGACCCGCGCGATCAGCACGCCCTGGAGGTCCGAGCCGGTGTCGTAGAGCCACGCCTCCCCCGGCTGGTGCAGCAGCGGCACCTGCGCCAGCGCCGCCAGCCACTCGTCCGGCGACAGCGCCCGCGGCGACGCGGCCGGGTGCCCCAGCACCTGCAGCAGCAGGTCGACCGCGGGCAGCGTCATGTCCTCGGTGAGGCCGTACCCGCAGCGGAAGGTGAGCAGGTCGGCCACCGTGATCGGGCGGGCGGCCGGCACGACGTCGTCGATCGGGCCCGCCGGCGTCCGGACGACCACCGGCGACGCCAGCTCCGGCAGCCACCGGGAGATCGGGTCATCCAGGGACAGGTCGCCGTCGTCGACGAGCAGCAGGGTCGCCGCGGCCACGATCGGCTTGGTGAGCGACGCGATGCGGAACAGCGAGTCGCGCGCCATCGGCACGGTGCCCTCGGCGTCGGCCGAGCCGACGGAGGCGGCCTCGACCTGCTCGCCGCGGGCCACGAGCGCCACCGCGCCCGGCAGGTCGCCGACGTGGGGGGTCAGCAGTTCGGTCAGCGGGGCCATGCTCAGCACCTTATGTCGCCGCCGGCCGGCGCGAGGTTCGCTCGCGCGGGCGGGTCGCGTTCCGTGGCGCCATCCCGACCGGAACGACGTTCTCAGTCCTGGGGGTTGATCGCACGCAGCCGGCGCGGACCGGTGTCCGGCCGGGACGGCGGCGCCCCCAGCACCACGCGGGCGTTGGCGGCGAAGGCGCCCTCCGGCGAGGCCAGGATCGGGTCCAGCACCAGCGACCGCACCTCCGGGTTGTCCTCGGCCAGCGCGGCCACGCGCAGCACCATGTCCTGCAACGCGGCGAGGTCGGCCGGCTCGTCGCCGCGGTAACCGGTGAGCAGCGGCGCCGTCCGCGGCTCGCGCAGCAGCGTCGCGGCGTCGACGTCGGTGAGCGGCACGGCCCGGTAGGCGCGGTCGCCGAGCAGCGTGCTGACCAGCCCGGACAGCCCGAACGACACGAGCGTGCCGAACGACGGGTCGTCCTGCAGCCCGATCACGCACGACAGGCCCTTGGGTGCCATCCGCTGGACGTACACCTCGTCGTCGCGGGAGACCTCGCGCAACGACTCGTAGGCCGTGCGCACCGAGTCTTCGGACGCCAGGTCGAGCCGGACACCGGCCAGGTCGGGCCGCCCGCGCAGCCGTTCGTCGACCGCCTTGAGCGTCACCGGGTAGCCCAGCTCGGCCGCCGCCGCGACCGCGTCGTCCACAGTGGACACGATGCGGAAGGGCACGACGTCGATGCCGTAGCAGTCCAGCAGGCGCACGACTTCGGCGTCCGAGAGCATCGTCGTCTTGCCGCTGTCGGCCTCCAGGAGTTCGCGCACAATGCCCTGGGCCTGTTCGGTGTGGATCCCCGCGGGGCGCACCAGGTTGCCCTGCGGGCGCTGCCGCCACGCCGCGTACCGGATGACCCGGGCGAGGGCGTTCACCGCGCGTTCGGGGCTCGGGTACGACGGGATCGACCCCCGCGTCGGCACGCCGTCGCCGGACAGCACCGCGAGTTCGTCCGGAACGCCTTCGGCGGCGAGGAACGTCGAGACGATCGGCTTGTGCTGGCCCAGTTCGACGACGGTCTCCCGCAGGGCCCGCGCATAAGCCGTGCCGGGGATCGCCACCGGCGGCGCGAACACGACGACGAGCGCGTCGGTCTCCGGCGAGGTGAGGGCCTCACGGACGGCCTTGGCGAACTCCTCCGGCCCGGCCTGCGGCCCGACGTCCACCGGGTCCGACGCCAGCCGCAGGCCCTGCATCCGCGCGGTGTCGGCGGCCAGCAGCCCGATCGCGCTGGAGTTGCCGACGATGCCGACCCGCGGCCCGGCGGGCAGCGGCTGGTGGGCGAACACGAGCGCGGTGTCGAACAGCTGCGCCAGCGACTCCACGCGCACGACCCCGGCCTGCTCGAACAGCGTCTGGACGCTGGCCTCGTCGATCTCCGTCGACGTCGCCGCCAGCTGCGGCCGGACCGCGTGCCGCCCCGACTTGACCGCGACGATCGGCTTCGTCCGGGCGAGCCGCCTGGCCAGCCGCGCGAACTTGCGCGGGTTGCCGAAGGACTCCAGGTACAGCAGCACCAGGTCGGTGTCCGGATCGGTTTCCCAGTACTGGAGCAGATCGTTGCCCGAGACGTCGGCGCGGTTGCCGGCCGAGACGAACGTCGACAGGCCGAGGCCGCGCGCTTCGGCGTCGGCGAGGATCGCGGTGCCCAGCGCACCGGACTGGCAGAAGAAGCCGGTGCGCCCGCGGCCGGGCAGCCGCGGCGCGAGCGTGGCGTTCAGCCGGATCCCGGGCGCGGTGTTCAGCACGCCGAGCGCGTTCGGGCCGACCACGCGCATGCCGTGCGCCCGCGCCTCGCCGACCAGCCGCAGCTCGGCGTGCAGGCCGCGCGGGCCGGCTTCGGCGAACCCGCTGGACAGGATCAGCAGCGTCTTCACGCCCTTCGCCAGGCAAGCGTCCAAAACGGACTCGACGGCCTCGGCGGGCACCGCGACGACGGCCAGGTCGACCGAGTCCGGGATGTCCAGCACCGACGGGTACGCGCGGACGCCGCGCACCGAGCGATGCTCCGGGTTGACCGGGTAGACGGTGCCGGTGAACGCGGCGGCCAGCAGGTTCACGAAGGCGACGTGGCCGACCTTGCCCGGCTCGGCGGACGCGCCGATCACCGCGACCGAGGACGGGTGCAGCAGGTTGTGCACGCTGCGGGCCTCGGCCGCCTGTTCACGGGAGCGCGCGACGGCGAGGGACTCCTCGGTCGGGTCGATGTCGAACTCCAGGTGCAGCACGCCTTCCTCGATCTCGCGGCTGACCTGGTAACCGGCGTCGCGGAAGACCCGCACCATCGCGGCGTTCTCGGCGAGCACCTCGGCGACGAACCGGCGCAGCCCGCATTCCGACGCGGCCGCGGCCAGGTGTTCGAGGAGGATCGAGCCGAGCCCGCGGCCCTGGTGGGCGTCGCTGACGACGAAGGCGACCTCGGCCGACGGCCCGTGGTCGAGCCGTTCGTACCGGCCGACGGCCACGATGTCGTCACCCAGGAAGGCGGCGAACGCGACCCGGTCGTGGTGGTCGACCGTGGAGAAGCGCTTCAGGTCCTTCTCCGGGATGCGGGGGTAGGCGCCGAAGTAGCGGAAGTAGCGGGTGCGCTCGGAGAGCTTCGCGTGGAAGGCGACGAGACCGTCGGCGTCGGTGGGCACCACCGGGCGCAGGTGGACGGTGCCGCCGTCGGACAGCACGACGTCGGCCTCCCAGTCGCGGGGGTAGTCGAAGGGATCTCGTCCGGCCATGGTCAGTCCCTGGGGTCGTCCGGATCGAGGCCGTGCAGCGGGAAGACGGCGCGGCGCGTGTCCCGGACGGCGACGTCGACCGGGTCGTCCTCGCCGTCACCCCACGGCTTGAACCCGGTGTCGCGCTCGTCGGTCATCGCCCGTGGCAGCTCGGCGTGCGGCGCGGCTTTGCCGACCGTGGCGACCCATTCGGGCGGCAGCGGCGTCGCCGGGTCGACGTCCCGGTCGAGGACGGTGGCGATCAGGTGCGTCCACGACCGCGGCACCACCCGGATCAGCTGGTACCCGCCCCCGCCGACGGCGATCCACTTCCCGCCGGCGTAGGTCTCGGCGAGGTCGCGGAGGGTGGCATAGATGGTGCGGTGCCCGTCGACGCTGAGCGAGAGGTCGGCGAGGGGGTCTTCCTCGTGGGAGTCGACACCGCACTGGGTGAACAGCAGCTGCGGTTCGAAGTCGGCGAGGAGCGAGGGGACGACGGCGTTGAAGGCCCGCAGCCACCCCGGGTCCCGGGTGCGCGGCGGCAGCGGGACGTTGACGGAGGTGCCATCGGCCTTCCCGCGGCCGGTTTCGGCGGAGTAGCCGGTGCCGGGCCAGAGCGTGAAGGGGTGCTGGTGCATCGAGATGGTGAGGACACGCGGGTCGTCGTAGAAGGCGGCCTGGACGCCGTCGCCGTGGTGGACGTCGGTGTCGATGTAGGCGATGCGGTCGAAGCCGTGGTCGAGCAGCCAGGAGATGGCGACGGCACAGTCGTTGTAGACGCAGAAGCCGGCGGCCTGGTCCCGCATGGCGTGGTGCAGGCCCCCGGCGATGTTGACGGCCCGGCGAGCCTCCCCTTCGGCGACCTTCCGGGCGGCGAGCAGCGTGGAGCCGACGACGAGGGCGGAGGCGTCGTGCATGTCGGAGAAGACGGGGTTGTCGGAGGTCCCGAGCCCGTGCCCGACATCCCACCCGACGAGCGGAGCCTCCCGCACGGCGGCGAGGTATTCGGGGGCGTGGATCCGGAGCAGCTCTTCGTCCCCGGCGCCGGTCGGGACGAGCAGTTCGACGTCCCGGAGCACGCCGAGTTCGGTGGCCAGCCGGACGGTGAGCTCCAGCCGGACGGGATTGAAGGGGTGATCCCCACCCAGGTCATAACCCAGCAGGGCACGGTCCCAAACAACGGCCGGCGACATACCGCCCGACTCTAGTGCCGATTGCGGAGATAGGTGGAGTGGAAGGTCCGGAGGAGGAGGGGCCGGCTCGGGGGCGGGCTGGTGGGAGGGGACGTGGGGCTTGGTGGGCGGGGGTGCTTCGGGTCGGCGAGGGCCGCCGGGATTGGCTGGGCGCGGGTGGCTCGGCGAGGGTCGCCGGGGCTCGGCTGGCGCGGATAGCTCCACGAGCACCGGTGGGCCTGGCCGGGCTCGGACAGCTCGGCGAAGGTCGCCGGAGCTCGGCCGGGCGCGGACGGCCGTGCAAGGTGCGGGTGCCGCCCAGGCGGGCGGGTGTGCTCCGGCTCGGCGAGCGTCGCCGAACTCGGTTGGGCACGGATGGGCTCCGCGAGCGCTGCCGGACTCGGCCGCGCGCCGATGGCTCGGCGAGCATCGCTGAGCTCGGCCGGGCACGCATGGCTCCGCGAG